>CBDUVK010000262.1:0-4376 GCA_965370645.1 uncultured bacterium | reverse complement strand
CCATAACAGATATTAGACGGACACTCATAATCCCATAATTGATTTCGAAACATAACCTATTTGTTAACCTGGCAGTTCCAGACATCTTCAAAAACCGATTGAGGGAGGGCGATGCCGCTAAACAGATGGAATTGATAAGCCGCCTGCCGCAGGTACATTTGCTCACCTGAAATAATCTGACAGTTTGCGGCCTGAGCTTCCTGTAAAAATCGGGTTAACGGAGGATTATGGACTACATCCAACACCAGCTTTGCCTTCGTTAAGAGATGGGATAATGGTGGTATATCCTTGGTATGCGGAACCATACCCAGGGGTGTCGTCTGGATGATAACATCCGGGTGTACTTTCCTTAAATCCTGCTCAGAAATAAAATCAATAGAGAAAGTATTAGCTAGCTGGAGCCCTTTAGTTTTGTTTCGCCCGGAAAGAAATATATCTTGTACATTCAGTTCTTGTAATGCGGTAATTACACTGCAGGCGGTCGCGCCGGTTCCATACACCAGTGCTCCTTTAAAGAGCATACATCCTGATTCGTTTAAAAGATCGTAAATTGCCAGCATATCGGTATTAAATCCCCACCAGAAATTATTTCGCTTTAAGATCGTATTACAAACACCGGATTTTTCCACTGTAGGGGAAGCAAAATCAAGTCTGTCCACTACACTTTTTTTATGTGGGATTGTAACACTCAGACCGTCTATTATCTTCGCCCATTGTGGCCAAAACTGATCGAAATCCTCTTCCGGAAAATTGATATAGATAAAATCCTGAATTTTTTCACCATAAATTTCAGGGTGTTTTTTTACAAATTGAATCAATCGATTATGGAACTGCCAACCGCGGCTTTGTGCTAATGGATATCCTAGCAACCCAATGATGCGGGTATCCTGGGACTTTTCATTTAGACCATAAATTTCCCGCGCAATATCCAGAGATATTTGACCTTCTGCGGTGGGCGCAGATTCTGCCAGTGAAACATAGCTCCAGTTGTTCCCCCGAATCGCCCCCAGTAATCGTGAAGGCTGACCCGCCTCTCCCATGGCGTGAATAACACAACGAACGCCCTCTTTGCGGGCTTCTTCTAACAGTTGTAATGTTATCAGATTATCATTGAGATGATCTGCCCAATAAACCAACTTATAAATATCTGCCTCAATCTGTTGCATCGTTTTAAACACTTCTCTCAATTGTTCAGTCCCGTTAGCCCGGACATGATGAGAAATAATGATGGAGGTCTTGGAAGATAATTGCAGATCTCGCAGCAAATTTGATGCAGTTTTCCATTCAATATCCAAAAAGTCAACCTTGTCATGCGCAGCCTGCTGAAAAATCCGCACTCGTTCGGTTTCAGTTCCTCGCCAGAAACCTCCTTCAGCAGGCAATCGTAAGGTAATGATAAGCGGTTTCCCGATACGTTTATGAACTTCCTTAAAGGGAATCATCCCCAGATGATCCAAGCGCAACTCAATTATATCGGCCTTACCGCTATGCTCCAGGAATTTCCACAATTGATCCAATGATTCCGGTAAGAGACTGAGGCATAATTTAGAGGGCTGCCAGGGCATGAATGAGTTCCTTTTCGGAAACTTGATGAAAGAGAGCTGGCTGACTATTGGAATCCAGCAAGGTAAAACGGGGAGAACCGTTGCGAGCTTTTTTATCTGACTGCATGACCTTCCAAAGTTCCTTCCTGTCAAATTGCGAAATATCCAGCTGCTGCAGACCATATTGTTCCAAGATACTGTCCAATCTCTTCATATTATTCTCAGAATATCCCAGTAATTGGTGGGAAAGAAGTCCCGCGATTCTCATACCGGAGGCAATGGCAAAACCATGTTTTATTTTATAGCGGCTCAGTTGTTCGATGGCATGTCCGACGGTGTGGCCAAAATTCAGGATACTGCGATAGTGTGATTCCTTTTCATCTTTCTGGACAACGTCAATCTTCAAATTCACGCAGCGAGTGACAATTTTTTCAAGCAGGGCCAGATCTCTCGCGGCAATCAGTTCCGCTTCCTCTTCCAACCAGTCCCATAATTGGGGATCCAGGGTCACGGCATATTTAATCACTTCCGCCATCCCGTTGGAGAATTCCACCGGAGGGAGGGTTTTTAAAAAAGAAATACCCATAAATACCGCTTCCGGGTGAAAAAAACTTCCCAATAAATTTTTTCCATTAGGATGGTTGATACCAACTTTACCCCCGATACTGCTATCCACCTGGGCAATAAGACTTGTAGGAAGATGAATAATGGAAACACCGCGGTAGAGGTTGGCACAAACATGTCCAATCAAATCACCGGTAACGCCGCCCCCCATTGCCAGGATAAGACTATTCCGGCCAGCATTATCCTTTAAGAGCAGATCCTCCAGGTTGTCCTTCTGTTGGCGGGACTTACTATTTTCACCTGCGGGAAAAGAATACAGATCTCGGAAATCCGGAAGAGAAGACATATGTTTGCGGATCTCTTCTTCATATAAAGTTACAATTTGTGAATCGGTGAAAAAATAAAGGGATTTCCCTTGGAAATTCTGCCGGATCATTTCCAGCAGAGATTTCCAGATATTTGGTGCGATAAGAATGGGAACATGATCCCGTGGATTTTTAAGATTCAGTTGGAGCAAAGGCATGAGTTTTTCGCCACTCGATAAGGTCAGTTACATTTTTCATCAAATGAGTAAATTGTTCAGGAGAGAGCGCCTGTTCCGGATCCGACCAGGCCTTTTCCGGACTGGGATGAACCTCCACCATGATTCCATCAGCCCCCGCTGCCAGGGCGGCTAAACTCATTGGTTCAATAATATCGCGACGCCCTGTGCCATGACTGGGATCCACGATAATTGGCAGATGAGATATCTTCTTAATTACCGGTACTATATTTAAATCCAGGGTATTGCGCGAATATTCTACAAAAGTCCGGATTCCTCGCTCACAAAGAATAATCTGTTCATTTCCCTCACTTAGAATGTGTTCTGCACTTCCTAAAAATTCCTCCAATGTGGCAGACATCCCCCGTTTCAGCAAGACCGGTTTATTTAAATGGCCCACTGCTTTTAACAATTTATAATTTTGCATATTGCGGGAGCCGATCTGTAATATATCAGAATATTCCGCTACCAGCTCAACATCCCCGGTATCCAGCACTTCTGTAACAATGAGAACACCCGTTTCCCGGCGTGCCTTATCGAGTAGTTTGAGCCCCTGATCTTCCAAGCCTGAAAAACTGTAGGGGCTGGTACGAGGTTTGAAAGCACCGCCACGCATGATTTTCACACCGAAGGAACTTACCAACCGGGCAATTTCCAGGATCTGGGATTCATTCTCCACAGCACAGGGACCGGCAATCACTACTGGAATTCCTTCCCCAATGGTCACACCCGGTAGTTTAATGACAGTATTTTCTTGCTTCGAATTCCGGTGAGCCAGACTGTATGTCTCTGCGATTTTAAAAATTCTTTCCACACTGGAATAGGATTCTATTTTCTGGCAGTCAATCTGATCTGAATTTGTTACAATACAAATTTGATTGGAGTTTGAACCCCCATTTGGCTGGATCTCGATACCAAGTTCTTCCAGGTATTGGAAGAGCTGATGTTTTTCTGAATCAGTTGCGTTTTTTTTAAATTTTATGATCATGACCGATAACTCAAAACAACAGATTGCTCTCGCTTTTCCGGACAGCAAATCCCTCAGATATTGTCAAGTTATATACTACTTAAAAATAAAGGAAACTTAACTTAAAAAAAGAAATACTATTAAGATGTATTAAGTCAATCAAAATTTAGAAAATATTTTATATTATTTCAAATATCTTTTAAATTGGAAAAATGGTTAGAGTTTCCTGGTCTTTTTTCAGAATTTAAATTAATGAAATTTAAAGAAAAATAAAGATATAAGAAATAAGGTGTCATTCTGATCCCAACAGACAAGCTGTTGTAGTATCGTCCCGAGAAACCTAAAGTCTGTCATTCCGGCAGGGATTGGGCCGCCACGTAAGTGGCCATCTCCGTGGGAATCCAGTTATTCTGGAAGAATCAGAGATTTATAACATGATTATTAGGCAGATTTAAGCAGCCTATTATCATTATATTATTTATTTCATATAATTTTCAGAGCTAAGGCAATAATCATATTATTTATTTTTAGAATTGTTTAAAATCGGCGATAATTGTTAAATTGGTAAAATTTTGGAGGTTTCAAATGAAGAAGAAGTTATTACTGAACATACTGATCATTCTCCTCATGATTAATCTTTCACACGCCGCCTGGCGTCCCGGGGAAATGCAGGTCCAAATCGATCTCACCGGTCAAGCAGATATTGACCTTATTCTTCAGCATAAGTTGACCATTGATCAAATTATTGGGAAGAAAATGT
>CBDUVK010000261.1:0-4385 GCA_965370645.1 uncultured bacterium | reverse complement strand
TCTGCTTTTGAAAATCATGAACGATTTTCATCCCGACAATGACCGGAGGTCATGACAGGTCGGGACTGCTTTCTGCTTACTTCGATATTCGGTGTTCGATGTTCGTTATTCGTTATTCGGTGTTCGTTATTCATTTTCCGGTCTCTCGTCTCCGTCGTTCATTGTTTATTGATCATTAATTATCGAGTATCTCCCGTACCTTGCGAAGCAGTTCCTCGGTACCGAACGGTTTAGCTAAAAAGTCGATACCTTTATCCAGAATTCCGTGATGCACAATCGCTTCATCGGTATATCCCGAGAGGTATAAAACCTTAAATCCATTTTCCAAACCACTCAACCGATCAGTCAACTCTTTTCCACTCATACCGGGCATTACCAGATCAGTAATCATGAGCTGTATTTCTTTTCCATTTTTTTCGATGACCTGAAGAGCTTCCTCACCATTTTCTGCTTTTAATACTTGATACCCAAACTCTCTTAGGATCATCTCAGAAACATCCCGTACCCCCTGATCGTCTTCAACCAGTAAAATCGTTTCTTTACCTTTAAGGGTTTCCGGGGGACTTCTTTGAATAACTATGTCTTCCACCTCTTCAATTACCTGAGGTAGATAAATCTTGAAGGTGGTGCCTTTTCCAGGTTCACTATAAACCCAGATATATCCACCACTCTGTTTGATGATTCCATAAACCGTAGAGAGGCCTAATCCTGTTCCTTTACCCTTTTCTTTGGTGGTAAAAAACGGTTCAAAAATATTGGCCATTGTCTGTTCGTCCATGCCCACACCGGTATCGGTTACCACAATCAGCACATAGGGCCCGGCAGCCATAGTGACCCGTTCGTGTACCAGATCTGAGGAGAGAAGTACATTACTGGTTTCAATAATTAACTTTCCACCCTGAGGCATAGCATCGCGGGAATTCACTGCCAGATTGAGTAATACCTGCTCAATCTGGGTCGGATCCGCTTTCACCGCTCCCAGATCGGGATCTTTTTGGGTGATGAGTTGAATATCTTCCTCAATAAGCCGTTTAAGCATCTTTTCCAAGTCATCAATCAGGATATTCAGATCGATAATCCGGGGTTGCATGACCTGCCTGCGACTGAAAGCCAGCAACTGTCTGGTGAGCGCTTCTGCTTTCTTGCCGGCCTGAAAGATCATGGAGAGATCCTTTTGTAGCATATGATTTTTGGAGAGACGGTGCATGGCCAGATCACTGTAACCGTTGATCACCGAAAGCAGATTATTAAAATCGTGGGCAACACCTCCGGCTAATCTGCCAATGGCTTCCATCTTCTGAGCCAGCCAGAATTGCTCCTCGGTCTTTTTATGCTGGGTTACATCGAAAAGATAACCCTTTATTTCAATTAAATTATCCTGCTCATCAAACCTGCCAATAACATTGGCAGTTACAAAAAGGGGTGAACCGTCTACTTTTTGTAGCTGCATTTCATAATTCTTTAAGCGCTTTTTTTTCCGGAGTTCCGTGAGCAATTTATTTCTGTCTTTAGAGCTATGATAAAGATCCTGGATATTATAATTCAGGGCCTCTTCCAGAGTGGGGAAACCAAAGATGTCAAGATAGGCGGGATTACAGAACAACAGACGTCCCTCAGGGGTAGTGATGTAATCCGCAGTGAGATCATCCTCAAAAAAGCTGCGATATTTCTCTTCAGACTTTCGCAATTCCCGTTCTGTTACAATTCGCCGCGTGATATCCTGTCCGGAACTTAATGTCCCTATAATATCTCCGGACTCATCTCTGATGAGCGAATTGTTCCAGGCGATGATACGCTCTTCCCCCTGACGGGTTAGAACCGCGTTTTCGAAAACCTCTTCCAGCGGAACCTCGTCATTTTGGACCTTTTGAAACACCTCCCGAATTTGCTCCCGGATCGTTTCCGGTAAAAAATGATCGAACCAGTTTTTTCCAACAATCTCCTTCTCGGGATATCCCAATATGTCACTGCCTCGCTTATTAATCAATTCCACCGTTCCGTCAGGATTAAGAACTAATATAATAGAGCCGGCAATATCCAGATATTTTTGTGTAATGTCGCTTCGCAAGTTCAAAATTACCTCGATTTAAAATATTCTCTTATCAAATAACAATGTTATTTATTTTCCGAAAATATTCTTCACAAGCCTCAGCTTGGCTTTCAGTTCTTTTGCTCACCATACTATAACTTAGAGTCCTCTGTCTCACTTTATTTAGAGTTCAGATGTCCGGTACCCTGGTGAGGATAAGTAGCCGGACATCCGAACTTGGATCAAACCTCCCTGGAACATTTTATCATTCATGCAGCTCTCCCCTTAGTGCTGCAGACACTCGCATCCTTCAAGCTCTCCTACCTAATGACAAAATGTCGTTGGCCCCATACTTCCGGAATCTCCCAAAGAATCCTTTAATATTTCACAGGCCTTTTCCTTTAAAGCTTCTGCAAAAAAAGGTTTCTCGAAAAATCGGTCATCGAGTGCCTGTTTCACCTGCAAGGCCAGATCGGAATCCGGAAAGGCGGAAATGACAATAAAAGGTGTTTGCTTATTCATCTTCCGGGCAAGTTCCATCAATTGCACTCCATTTCCATCATCCAAAAAGATGTCCGAAATAATCAGGTCATAGTCAAAAGCTCTTAAGGCACTTTCTGCTTCCCGATAACCGGAGGCACAGTGAACATCATAACCTTCATCCACCAGTTCAAAATAAATTGCCTGCCGGATAGATCGCTCATCCTCAACTACAAGAATTAACGCCATTTTAAATATTCCTCCAAACTTATTCTACCTATATATAGGCAATACAAGCAATAGATGTGCCAATAGAGAAATTAAAGGGCGGGGAAACAATAAAAATAGACTTATCTTATTGTTATATAGTGACTTAATAACCTTTCGACAATAGTGAGGTGTGATAATGGTCAGCTGGAATGGAAAAAAAAATGTGAACTAAAGATCACGAAATGTGAACTTTAGTTCACATTTTTTAATCCCAACCTCTTAAGTTTCTTGCTGAGCCATTCCCGGGAGTGACCGGCAATCTTGGACGCTTCGTGGATATTCCAGAGGGTGTCCTGGAGCAGACGCCGATAATATTCCTTCTCAAATTGTAGCTGAGCCTCTTCCCGCGTAAGTTTATGAATATTTTTCAGCATTTGTAAAGGGCTGTCATCATCCTCGACTTCCACGGATACCAATGATTTATGAAATGAGAGCTTATCAGGCTGAATATAATAACCTTCGGTAAAAACAAAAGCATCCTCAATGATGTTCCGCAGCTCTCGCACATTGCCCGGAAAATCATACGATTCGAGCAGAAGAAGCGTTTTCTTGGAGAATTTAAGATATTTGTTACGCTCCCGGTTGAATTTGGCCAGAAAAAACTGGGCAATCTCCGGGATGTCCTGGCGACGTTCACGCAGCGGAGGAACCACAATATTAACCACATTCAGACGGAAATAAAGATCCTCTCTGAAGCGTCCCTGCCTGACCAATTCTTCCAAATTCTTATTGGTTGCGGAAATCACCATTAGGTCCACATCGATGGGGTGTTTACCTCCAACACGGTAGAAACTTCTTTCTTCCAGAACCCGCAATAGCCGGACCTGTAGGGTTAAGGGAAGCTCGCCAATTTCATCTAAAAATATAATTCCCCCACGGGCATGTTCAAATTTGCCCTGTTTTGTATTATAGGCACCGGTAAACGATCCCTTTTCATGACCAAACAGTTCGCTTTCAATTAAATTTTCCGGAATAGCTGCACAGTTAATGGGGACAAACGGTGCATTTCTGCGCACACTCATGGTATGGATGGTGCGGGCAACCAGGTCTTTCCCGGTTCCGCTTTCCCCCTCAATCAGGCAGGTCGCCCGGGCGTCTGCAGCTACCTTCTGTACTTTCTTCAGCAGGTCGAGCATCTTGGGAGATTGACCGATTATTTTATAGTCACTAAACTGTTGTTGGATGGTTTCCCGTAAGATCCGATTTTCAATCGATAACTGGTCTACCTGCTTTTTCTTTCTCAATAAATTTTCGATTCGCAGGGAAAGTTCATCCAGCCCGAATCCCTTGGAGACGAAATCGTCCGCCCCGGCCTTCATGGCACTGACCGCGTTTTCAACCGATTCAAAGGCGGTCATGGCGAGAACCGTCGGTTGATACCATTGCTTTTTGGCGCTCTCCATAATGTTCAGTCCATCCCTGATATCGGGCAACATCAGGTCTGTCACTACCAGGTCGATCTCATTTGATTCCAGGATTTCAATGGCGCCTTCTCTATCTGTGGCCGTATATATTTGATAACCTGTACTTTCCTGCAGGTGGTATTCAATTCCCCGCAACATTGATAACTCATCATCAACAATAAGGATTCGATTCATTAGAAATA
>CBDUVK010000260.1:0-4435 GCA_965370645.1 uncultured bacterium | reverse complement strand
TTAGTGTCCGTCAGTGGCCGGATCCGCCTCCTGGCGTGACCTTAGTGGTGTGAATAATTCAGGTTAGTGTAATTAAAACAGCCTTGGCGTTTATTGCCGGTCCGGCGGTGCCAGAATTTCTAGCGATTTTGATTGAGGATCGACCTTAAGTAACCTAATCTATTTATAAACCACAGATTTCACAAATTACACTGATTATAAATTGTTATTAATAAATTAGTTGCGGAACTTTGCAAAATTCTATTTAAGTTTGAAACTACTCGCATGATTTTTTATTTATCCAGTATTTTTTTCAATATTTCTGTGTAATCTGTGTAATCCGTGGTGAATTAGTCAGGCTAAATCATATTTATTAAGCAGGAAAAAACTCATAGTTTTTCCAAATGAAAAACCAGGGGAATGATTTCTTCCTTGAAAAGTGGTATTATTTCCAGTGTTAAAACACCTTCGATAGTTTTATATCCTGCCCGACGCACTGTAATTTTATGGGAGCCTACTGGCAGTGGATGCTTACTAATCGGTGTTTCCACACCAATATCCTGTCCGTTAATAATGACGGTACTCCATAAAAATTGACCACTTTCGTCCAAAGATTGAATATTGATATAGCGTTCAAAATAACAGCTCAATTGTTTCCTTTGGCCCGCTTTCAATTGAACTGAAAATTGTCTGTTTCCATATTCCGGATGTCGAAAATCAATTTTATAATCCCCTGCTTCAAGTTCCAGTCTGCTTTTTTGGGCAGCATTAGCAAGGCGCAGTTCTCCATTGATAAAGATCGATCCCTCCGGAATTACTTGAAGTGTTAGAGTGGCTGGAGAACTTAGCTTTAAATCTGGTTTGACTACATGTTCATCTTCTGCCCCTTCGCCCTGTAGCTCAACACGGTCAGAAGAATCCTGTTTAAAAAATTCTAAATTCTCCGAAGAAGAAGTGGAGTCACTGCGAAAAAGACCCAGAGTTGATTCCCGCCAGGAGGGAATGAAAAAAATCAATATCAAGAGAAGTATTGCAACAGAACCCGCAATGATACCAAAACGGCTAATTTTCCTGGCAGGTGGTATAGATTTTTCCGTTTTTTCTGAAATATCCACTTTTTTTTCTGTTTTCGCAGTTTCACCCGCCAATTTATTTTTTGATTCAAAAAATTTCAGCGTCTCAGATAATTTTTCTGCAGTCTCAAACCTGTTTGCGGGTTCCTCTTCAAGGGATTTCATGATGATGGTGGAAAGATCTTTAGGAATCTCAGAATTGTAATTGCTCGGGGGTGGCAGTTGTCCCTTCACGATGGTTTCTAATATTTTCAAATCCGGGGCATCTTTATCAAACGGAACCGTACCTGTTAAAACCTCATAAAATGTCATCCCCAGTGAATAGAGATCGCTGCGGTGGTCTATTTTTGAGAGGCCTTTTACCCGTTCCGGGGACATATAATAAAGAGTGCCCGCCCGGGTCTGGGTGACGGTAACATCCGAAGCCTGCAGTATTTTCGCCAGCCCAAAGTCCATGATCTTTACAGTATCATCTTCCGTGATCAGGACATTTCTCGGTTTAATATCCCGATGAAGCACCCCGGCTTGATGGGCATGCCCCAGGCCTGTGAGCAATTGTTGAAATATCGGTAGGGCTTTGCGCCAGGGGATGGGACCACTTTGAGATAGTTTATCAGCCAGGGTTAATCCATCCACATACTCCATAACGATGAACAAACCATATTCGGTTTCCCGAAAGGCATATATATTCACAATATTTGGATTTTCCAGCCTGGCCAGCGCTTTGGCTTCGGAGCGGAAGCGTTTTAAAAATGCATCATCCTGGGCAAGATTAGGATCCATCATCTTCAGAGCCACAATTTTCTCCAGGGCGGTATCCATGGCCTTGTAGACCACGCCCATTCCACCCCGGCCGATAACTTCCAGGATTTTATAGGAGTCGATTGTTTTACCGATTAAAACGTCCATTATATAAAATACGAGAGTGTTATTTTATGGGTTAAAATACTTACTTATCAACTTATCTTGTTAGGTTATATGTAATAATTGCATAAATTGATTCAAAAATAATTAAAAAATGGTATTACGGTAAAGCCATAATTCTGGAAAATTATCATTTTAATCAACTTTGAAGACTTGAGTTCTGATGTTCTATCCCACGGACTATTTAGATGTTCTAGTATATTGAAAAATTTTTATTCAGCAATTCCTACCCAAAACATCTTCACTGTGGTAAAACTAAAAAGCCAAAAATTATTGAAAATTTATTGTTATCTATTTAAAAAGTCTGATTAACGATTTCCAGTAAAAAATGATATATGACTACGCTTCAATTTGGGGGGACGGGTACAGTACCTAATTAAACATTGATAATTTTATAGATATATCTTTCTAAATGTTGCTGTCTGAAAAGAGAATACCTAATGAAAAGAGATCAACGGGAATTCAGAAGAATTCCCGTTGATTGATATCTTGTTAGATCCAAACTTACCTAACATAAAAAAAATAAAAACCAATCATTAATAATTAGAAATTCGGGAAATTATTTTAAAGCACTAATTTGTGATTTTAATTCCTCAATTTCTGCTTGTTGGGTTTTTATGGCTTCTACCAGCAAAGGAATCAGATTTTGATAAGCGATAGCTTTGTAACCATGCTCATCGGTTTTTACCACTTCCGGTAATATTGTCTCCACTTCCTGTGCAATAAAACCAATTTGCCGGCCCTCGGGAAAATTTAATTTTAAACCTTTGCCATTTTCATCTTCTTTTATAGATTGAATTTCAAAATTTTGATCAAACTCAAACGAGACACCGTTCAGCTTTAATATTTTATCGAGTGCCTGCCCAATGGAATTCACATTTCTTTTGTACCTCTCATCCGAGCCTAACCAACTTCCGGTAGCAAAACCCGAGCCGTTAACATACAACTGATATGTGGCAGAACCACCAGTTGTAGCTACGCCTGTATGTCCATCCGCTTCTATTACAAACTTTGAGCTCCCGTCATTCCTTCCGCGAAAAATTTCCTCAGTCGGATCCGCCTCCACCGTCAGTCTGGCCAGGGTTCCACCGCCAATGCCATCCACATATAGTTTTCCACCAGCGACTACCAATGGGTAAGCAGGAGCGGTTGTGCCAATACCAACATTTCCTTCGAAATAACTTTTATTTCCGAGCGCATAAATTGAATAGTCCACTGTACCAGTGCTTTGGGTAAAAAGCGCACTTCTGCCACTCCCATTTCCGATGGCCTGAATTCCATCACCAGCTGATCCAGTATTTATACCAACCAGCGCAGAACCTAACCCTGATCCTGCCCAATCTGCTCTCAAGCCATAATTGGTTCCACCACTTATCTGCAACGCATAAATTGTTCCAGAACCATTAATATGCAGCTTTCCAGTGGGAGATGTTGTACCGATCCCAACCTTTCCGGTATTGGAGTTATAGATATCATCTCCGGAAATCGTCCAGACAGAACTTCCGGAATTATCAGGACCGGGTACCCAAGCACTACCGTTCCATTTTAATACTTCCCCGGTGGCAGGTGCAGTTGCCGAAACCGCTCTGTTTTGAATACCACCCACAGTCGGATCGGGATATGTTCCTGTCAAATCACCTCCGGCTAAACCAGTGAAATTCTCCGCACTATCTGCCTTCAAACTGTAAAAACTATATCCTACTCCGGTTAAGGCGATTCTGGGAGCGAGTTCCGGATCAGTATCTACTTTAATGCCTAACCAATAGGGGGCATCAAAATTCAGGTTCAGAGCCGAAATGCTTCCCAGTCGTACTCTGAATACACCCGCAATGATTGCGACACTAGGATGTACCTCACTCCACAACGCTGTACCACCACTCTGAACATCGTAAATCGCAAAAGTTAACTGTAAATTTGCGGTTATCGCATTGCCACTATTATCCGTTAAATAACCCTGGTAGGTCATCTCTCTAGGCGGCTGCGCGAAGATTACTAAACTTGCAATTAATAGAAAAACCACCGCTAGTATCATCTTATTCATTGTATTTCCTCCTAAATATTATCTTAAAATTTTTGATTTGAGTGAATTCTAATTTACTGGCGTTACCTCACAAACAACATCTTTCGGGTCTGGACGAAGGATTCACCATTGCTGCCTCTGGCGACCATTCGATATACATAAATTCCACTGGCCACCGCACTGCCAAAATCATTGCTTCCATCCCAGCGTGTTTCATAATATCCCGGCACCTTATTATCGCTCACCAGTACTCTTACTCTCTGACCAAGCACGTTGTATATTTCCAGGGATACCTGACTGATAAACGGCAGGGCATAGCGAATAGTGGTGGAGGGATTGAAAGGATTGGGATAATTCTGATTTAATTCATAGACCCTCGGTAACAGATCCTGTTCCCAGTCTTCAATTCCAACCCAGACCACCGGGGGATACCAAAAGC
>CBDUVK010000259.1:0-4458 GCA_965370645.1 uncultured bacterium | reverse complement strand
CGGCTGCTTCATCGCCAGAAGAAAAAGAAACAGAAACGGAAACAGGATCAGAATCCCCAGCCACACCTGAAAAATCTCAATATGAAATTCCAAATGAGGTTGCGGATCTATTAGAGGACATTAGCAGTAGTTCACCTACGGGTGAGAATGTTGAAAACAGTTCGGACCAGGAAATTATGGTCGTTTACATGAATTTGGAGACTGAGATCAGCAAATACAGTGATAATGATTATGAGCAGTGCATGCACTGGGCCAGACAAATTATACAGGATCACAATAAGCATTTGCGGGTAGCTGTCTGGTATTTTATTTCTTGGTTCCGGAAAGAAGCCTTGAGCGGTTTTACAAATGGTCTAATCCTTATTACTGAGTTGTTAAAGCGGTATGGCGAAAAGTTGTTCCCTGAAAATGTGAATCAGAAAAGCAAGATCATTCAGATTATTAATAACGATACCCGAATTAAAATTATTGATAAAATCGAGTGCAATTCAGAAAATGCCCAGATTTTTATCGAAATAGGTCAAATATATAGCGAATTTCAGGCAATATGTCAAAAACTATTTACAGATGTACCACCTAAGCTCACTCAAATCACGGAGATTATCGAAGAAAAGACTAAATCTGCACTGTTGATAAGCAAGCCATCGCCTGAACCAGCGGAAAAAGACGCAGAAGTAACTCCTGAAAAAACCGTTCCTGAAGGATCGACTGAGCAGAAAAAAGTGCAACCTACGCCGGCTCAGACTAAACCAACATCTGTTTCTGCAGCTGCGGATCTGTCCCAGGGAATCACCCGGGAAAAGGATGCACAAATTTTATTAAAAAAAGCAATTACCTTTTATTTTCAGGAAGAGTCGGGTGAAGAGAAAAAACGGAAAGTGCCGGATAATCCCTCGATTTATGGCCTGTCGCGAGTTTTTCGTTGGGGGAAATTAAACCTGCCTGCCAATACTGCAAATGTTACCCAGATTGAAGCACCTAATCAACCCAAGCAGAATATGATTCTGAAACTGTTTGAAAGTAAAGATTTTGATACCCTTATACCCGAGATTGAAGTTAATTTTCTGAATCGGGAAGATTTCCTTTTCTGGTTGGATGCTCAATATTATGTAGTCCAGGCTCTGGAGCAAAAGGGTGGGATTGGAGTGGAGAGTGCTGCAGAGATCAAGATTAACCTGGCTAGGTTGCTGCAGAGAACACCTTCCTTGACTAAATTAGTATTCAAAGACAAAAAAACACCCTTTGCAAATAAAGAAACAATTAACTGGATTGAAGACGACGTAAAAAATGCCATTGGTGGAAGTAAACCTCAAGAAAAAATTCTGCCACCAATCATGGGTGAGCAATATGATGAAATTAATAAATATTACGAAAAAGTATGTGAAGAACTTCCTGAGAATTTCGAGAAGCATGTTAAAGAGATGCAAAGTGCAATTGCGGGGGATACCAGGCCGAAAGGTAAATTCCTGAGATTGCTGAATTTGGCAAATTATTGCTATGTAGCGAAGAAATATTCAATTGCCAAAGTGCTATTTAGTGAGCTGATGGATAAAATTGATGAGTATAAGATAATTGAATGGGAGAAAGCGTTATGTGTGGCAGTCTGGCAATCCACCTATTTAAATAATGTAAAATTATTAAATACAGATTTAAAATCAAACCAAATGGAGGAAATCGAAAAACATCAGGCTGAGTTATTCGATCGAATTGGAAAATATGATTCTGTACTTGCCTTAAGTTTATCTGAAATACAACAAAACAAAGGAGAATAATTATGGCACAACAACCAACCCCCAAAATTAAAGAGAGGGTTAAGGTGCAAATTTTACCCAGCAGCGAGGCTAAGGAAAGCGTTGAGCTGGATTATCGAATGTTTGTAACCGGGAACTTCTCCCACCAGGAACCTGGTGCCCACAAGGATGGCGATGGGACTCTTAAGGATCGGAGAGTTCGAGAAATTAAGAATAAAAGGGATTTTAAGACGGTTCTGGAAGATTTGAATCCCAAACTTAACGTCACCGTCCCAAATAAAATTACTGGTGAAGAAGGTTCTGAGTTGGAGGTTAAAATTGATGTTAAGGATATGAAAGATTTTCATCCGGATGAGATTGCTAAGAAAGTTGAACCCCTTCAACAATTGCTGGAAGCAAGAGAGAGACTTAAACAATTGAAGATGCAGGTCTTAAGAGATGTTAAATTACGAAAAGCGATCGAAGGTGTACTCAAAGAAGGTGGAAGTAGCCTGGATGATTTAATGAAGAAACTTGGACCCGCAGAAGAAAAGAAAGAAAAAAAGGAGAAATAAATCATGCCTGAGAAAGAAAAAAAAGAACAGGAAACTCAAGTCGAGGAGGGAACTGTAGATCAACTCTTAGATTTACTGGAAACCGAAGAACAAAAAGGAGCTTTATCAGAATTCATATCGCGAATAGGTAAAGAACATGAAGTTCAACGGATTACAGGTGCTCTGGTAGACTCGTATATTGCGGAGATAGACAAGGTGGTCAGTGAACAGATGGATGAAATTCTTCATAATGAGCAATTTCAGGAGATGGAATCCAGTTGGAGAGGATTGCACTTTTTGATTCAAAATACCGAATTTTCCAAACCGGTTAAAATTGAAATCCTGGATGTTTCCAAAGCTGAACTTTTTGAAGATTTGGAAGAATCGGCCGGTGGGGAGGGGTATGAAAAAGATTCCGCTCTTTGGCAGCATATTTACTGGAATGCCTATGATAAGGTTGGGGGACATCCCTATACCGCCATTATATCTGATTATCAATTTGATAATAGTGCTCAGGATATCAAGATGCTGCGCCATATATCCGTCTTGAGTGAAATGTCACAAATTCCCTTTGTCGGAAATACCAGCGCAAAATTTTTTGGCGCGAAAGATTATGGTGAAGTGATGAACAACCGGTTTCTCAGTGATATTGTCAATGAAGATGCCAAATATACTGCCTGGCGGTCATTCAGGGATGATGATCGATCCAAATATATCGGTTTAACATTACCCCGTTTTCTGGGACGATTACCTTATGGGAGTGAAACCGATCCCACAAAGAATTTTAATTATAATGAAGGCATTTACAGAGAGGGAAAAGATCACAGCCTCTGGTCCAATGCCTCCTTTGCCCTGGCTTCCAATATGGTACGGAGTTTTGAAGATTGGGGTTGGAGCGTGAAGATCGTCGGCGTTGATTCTGGTGGACGGGTTGCAAATTTACCCACCCCGACCTATGAAGAGCATGGACAAACCAAATTAAAAGTACCGGTGGAAGCCTCAGTGGGCCAGGCTAAAGATCAGGAACTTTGCGATTTGGGCTTTATCCCCTTGGCCCATTGGGATCGGACCGATTATGCCTGCTTCTTCGAAGTACCATCTTCCCAGCGCCCCAAGGTTATTAAAAATGATGCGGAAGCCACTGCAAATTACTCGGTAGGCGCTCGTTTACAATATACCATGTTAGTAACCCGTATCGCCCATTATTTGAAGTACCGTCAGTTACGGTTTGTCGGCAGAAATGCCGGTGCGGGTGACATTAAAAATGATTTATCTAAGTGGCTTGATACTTTAGTCTCAGATTTCCCCAATCCTGCTGAATCGGTTGTGGCGGAAAGACCCTTACGATCCTATCAACTAGAAGTTCATGAACTGGAAGATCGACCGGGTGTTTTTCAAATTACGGCTGAATTTCGGCCCCATGTGTCTATAGTGGGTATGGATATAAATCTGAAGTTGGTGGCATATCATTCCGGAGAAGAGTAGCAGTTGATAAAACTGGCTCTCCGGAAATTTAGAATCTCGGTGAAATGGGCCGATATTATGCAATCTTCGGAATTATCAGTTGATTCCGGTGTTATATCTGTGGGGATCTAGCTTTAGAAACTACAGGAGAAATTTCAGGTATTGATGAATAATGCCGTAATCTTTTAAATTAATTAAATCCCATCAAATTATTAAGGAGATATATCATGGCAATGAAAGGTGAGTTAACAGTTCAAAATCACGAGGGAACCCAGCTTGAAGGCCCCCGTGAGAATGGCAGCAGTTTGGTTTTTGAGTATGAACATACGGTTTATTTACCCTATGATACGGAAGAAAACAAGATCCAGGGATCCCGTCGTATTGGTGCATTTACCTTAATTAAGGATGTGGACCAGTTGACGCCTCAGCTCTATGAGATGGTTGCTCTGGGTCGTACCTGTAAAGAGGTTATTATAACCCTTTATAAGATCAACGAGGAGGGTGATGAAGCTCCATATTTTAACTACAAATTGGAAGATGCAAAAATTGTAAGTGTGGATAATTATATGCCCTCAACGAAGTATGTAGAAAATGAGAATGTGGGTCATCTGGAGCGAGTTAAATTTCTGGCGAAAAGATTTACCTGGGAATATCTGGATGGCGGAATTATGTATACCGAAGAGTCATTTTAAAATTGGTATTTTTCTTGG
>CBDUVK010000258.1:0-4458 GCA_965370645.1 uncultured bacterium | reverse complement strand
CCATTCGGCAAAGCCGCAAACAATCCAAACGCCGCACCATTCTGATTGGCAGAGGAATCCAAAAAACCACTGGCAAATACCACCGCCGCACCACCACCTAATCCTGATAAATCAACCTCAAAAGCTGCAATAACTCCACTGTTATTTTTAGCAGGTGTGATTTCCAGAATGTAAGGATGGGGAACCAGTCGACGATAATTGGAAAATTCTCCGTACATTAAATTATTCACCAATCTCCTGCGGTACCAGCGACTCTCCGTATAATCATCTTCTTCAAGGTCCTTAATTATTTCCCCACTGACGGAATAACTCTGGTTTTGCGGATTGACAACCATAACATCTATCTCGGGAGCATCGGTTACACCATGAAAAACCACGAAATCAGTTTTGAACTGATTCCGTCCCGTTTCTCTGACGTTTTTCCTTGTGAAAAGGCTAAAAGCGATGGGTTCGGCATCCGGGTTTGGAGCAAAATTTATCGAATCGAGAACACCATTGGCAACCGCCACGTAGGTTCTACCCGGTTTGAAAGTAAATTCAAAATTCTTCAGGGTGTCATTCATCGAGGTACTATTTCCTGGTGCAACACCAACATTTAACATAACATTTCCCGGCACGTCCATAAATGGAGTAGCAGACCGGAACTGGAAATCATCTAACAATAACTGTCCATTGACGTAGATGTCAACCATGTCAACTGCCGGGTCTGCAGCATTATGGATGATTTGAAGACGCGCATTATTTGCGAATAATCCTATGACATTAAATAACACCAAAAAACCGAATATAACTGCTGCATAAAACCGAATCATATCACTTCCTCCATTAAGTTATATTTGCTTAACAATAATAAAATCCAAATTTAACGTTAGTAACTAATATATCGCCCTAAACGCTTATATATGATTATCAAATTTAATAATAGACAACCTATTATTATAATTCTTAGCTAAATATTGTTATGTTAAAGATCAAGAAGGCAATTAATATAAGCGTTATGACTTATATTTATAAGTTGCTAAAAAATTGGATGAGATATTGTTGTAAAAGACCAATATTCAGTTGGATATGTTTCTAATAATTTTTTAACCGCTTCGATTACCGCCTGGTAATCCGGCTCTTGTCCATCTCCGGTACCAACTGCACATACCCGTGCCTCAAAAATGAAATGGTTTCATACTCATATCTACGGCCTGAAATTCCGGAGCATTCTGGCTAACTTTAACCTCTTCTCCCATAGTGTCAAGTGATTTCCGCTCAGCTTTACAGCCCGTTTATCATGACCCATGTGATGATCCCAAATTCATTTATTTATCAGTTCTATATTAATCTCAGATTTTTCAAAATACAATGTAATCATTAAATCATAAATTTAATTTCCTGAAATAATCCGTTTTCAAACGTTTGAAAGATTATAAGGATAATTTACGACCATTAATAAAGCAATACAAAAAAATGTTCCATGTTCCATTTTCAGTTTGCTTCAGGCATCCTGATACCCTATTTTTTGCCATCGGAAATTTTCCGGCCAAAAGTCTGATAAAACAACTCTTGGCTAGTCTATCCATTTTCCTTTCATAAATATTATGTTCATCAATTTTTGCTTGAATAATTATATAATCTGAATGACAAAATTTATGTGATCTTTTTGGAATTTATCAGAATTAAAATTTGAAATATATTTATTCGGAGGTTCATAATGCCCGTAAAAAATAAGCCAAACAATAATGAGCAATTTTACCATCCCTCCAAGGATGTGGTCAAAAGAGCCATTATTAAAGATTATAATTCCATCTACAAAAAATCTGTAGAAAACCGGGAGGAATTCTGGGCGGAAGAAGCGTCCAAACTCACCTGGTTTAAAAAATGGGATAAAGTCCTGGATGATTCAAATAGACCATTCTATAAATGGTTTGTGGGTGGCAAAATCAATATCATTCAGAACGCCATCGACCGGCACCTTAAAAACTGGCGTCGCAATAAACTCGCACTCATCTGGGAAGGTGAACCCGGGGATTTACGTACATTTTCATACCATGCACTGAACCGGGAAGTATCAAAATTCGCCAATGTTTTGAAAAGTATGGGTGTCCATAAAGGTGATATTGTAACCATTTATATGCCTCAAATTCCGGAGTTGGCCATCGCCATGCTGGCCTGTGCAAAAATTGGTGCTGCTCATAGTGTGGTCTATGGTGGCTTTAGTGTCGAAGCTTTAGCTGAAAGAATCGAAGATGCCGATAGCCGGGTTTTAGTCACCGCAGACGGCGGATGGCGTCGTGGAAAAATCACCGATCTGAAAAGTATTGCTAACGAGGCCATGAAAAGATCCCCTACTATTGAAGTCTGTATTACTGTAAAACGTACTGGACAGGAAGTCTTTATGGAAAATGACCGGGATTTCTGGTATCATGATCTCATGACACTCCCAATTGCCAATGCCAAATGTGAAACCGAGGTGATGGACGCTGAGGACACACTTTTTATTTTGTATACATCCGGCACCACAGGCAGACCAAAAGGAGTCGTTCATACCCATGGCGGGTACGCTGTTTATACATCAACCACCCATCGCTATGTATTCGATATAACCGATGAAGATCGCTGGTGGTGTGCAGCAGATCCCGGCTGGATCACCGGTCACAGTTATATCATCTATGGTCCCCTGATCAATGGTGCAACCGTTATAATGTATGAAGGAGCACCCAACCACCCCTATCCCAATCGCTGGTGGCAGATGATAGAAAAATATGGGGTGACGATATTATATACCTCCCCGACCGCTATACGGGGTCTGATGCGCTTTGGGGAAGCCTGGCCAAACCGGCATGATTTAAGCTCCCTAAGACTCTTGGGTTCGGTCGGTGAACCTATTAATCCGGAAGCCTGGCGATGGTACCATCGTGTGATTGGAAAAGAAAAATGTCCTATCATGGATACCTGGTGGCAAACCGAAACAGGCGGGTTTATGATTACCCCCCTACCCATTACACCGCTCAAACCAGGATCCGCCACCCGGCCTTTCTTTGGAAATGAAGTAGCTGTGGTGGACGATAATGGAAAAGACGTCGATCTGGGTGAAGAAGGTAAATTAGTCATAAAATCACCCTGGCCCGGAATGGCCCGTACTATACATAAAGATCCGGAACGTTTTCGGGAAGTCTATTGGAAAGATTACCAGAAACAGGGATGGTACAAAACCGGCGATTCAGCTCGCATTGATGAGGATGGATACATCTGGATAATCGGTCGCATTGATGATGTGATCAAAGTGAGCGGCTACCGGCTGGGTACTGCGGAAATTGAAAGCGCTTTGGTAAGTCACACACTTGTCACAGAAGCCGCTGCAATCGCTCTACCCCATGAGCTGAAAGGTAATGCGATTCACGCCTTTGTTATTTTAAAGGCCGGCAAAAGCGGTAATAAAGAACTTGGCCAGGAATTAAAAGACCATGTGAGTCATGAAATAGGGCCCATCGCAAGACCCGAGGAAATTATTTTTTCAGAATCATTACCAAAAACCCGAAGTGGGAAAATCATGCGGCGCGTTTTAAAAGCAAGGGCATTGGGACAGGACGAAGGAGACCTAACCACCCTGGAAGAATAAAAAAAGGGGTTCAACCCTGAACCCCTTTTTTAGTCGGTAGTAACTTAATTAATAAGTCACTTTAACCGGCATATTTTTTATAGTATTCATTAATCCGTTCCCAATTTAGACTGGCCAGGAAATTATCGATGTAAGTAGCGCGACCGGGACCGTCCTTGTGATAATAAGCATGTTCGAATACATCACAAGCTACCAGGGGAATACCTCCCCAGATTGCCCCATAGTGATGCTCATCAACCAAAACATTGAGCAAGCGACCGCTATACAATTTATCAAAAACCAACAGACCCCAGCCACTAAGCTTTGCTGAGAAAGCTGATGCTTTAAAATCCTTCTTCCAGTTCTCAAATGAACCGAAGTTTTTCTCAATAGCTGCCAAGACTTCCGGACCTTTCGAGGGATCTCCATCTCCTCCCAAATTTGCCCAGTAGATATCATGCAACAACGCACCAGAATGGTTCCAGGTCGTTCGTCTTTTCAATTCGCCCACATGACTGTAATTACCGTTTGCAGCAGCCCGGTCAGCCGACTCCAACTCTTTCTCAATAGTATTCAAAGCTGTTACATACCCTTTGTGATGCTTATTATAGTGCCAATCGGATGTTTCTGCCGAAACTACCTTTTTCAGCAAAGACTTTGCCTCTTCATCCGAATAGGGTCGTGAATTAAATTTCCATTCATAAGCCATAATTAACTCCTCATAATTTTATTTATAAATTCAATTAAATTGTTGATTAATTCGCTTAATCTCACACAAAGCCGCAAAGGACGCAAAGTAAGAAATTATTGTGCCCACGAAACACTCAAAAAATCACGAAATAATTTTATTCCTGAAATATAAATACATTTAT
>CBDUVK010000257.1:0-4474 GCA_965370645.1 uncultured bacterium | reverse complement strand
TCATTTCAATCCCAGTATTTTCAGGCGGGAACGCAGATGTCTTTCAGTCATTCCTAAAAGACGGGCAGCGGCGCTTTTGTTTCCCCCGGGTTCCTCCAGAGCCCTGGTTATCATTTCTTTCTCAAATTTCTTAACTTTTTCCTCATAACTCTGATCGAAATTAGTAGGATCCAAAAGTTTATTTTCTGAAAAACTTTGAGCTTGATATGGTATGTCCTGCAAAGTTAAGGTGTCTGACCTGCACAGCACCACCGCACGCTCAATAAAATTTCCAAGTTCTCTGACGTTTCCCGGATAATCATATTTCATCAGTTGATCGAGAGCCTCCCGCGAAATTCCCTTGATCTCCTTCCGGTTTTCCCGGCTAAATTTCTGAATATAATGATCGATGAGCAGAGTAATATCAGCCTTTCGTTTGCGAAGGGGAGGCACCTGGATCGTCACTACATTCAGGCGATAATAGAGATCCTCACGAAACTCCTTTTCCTTCAACATATCTTCCAGGGAGCGATGGGTAGCAGCAATAATCCTGACATCCACCTTTAACGGCTGGGCACTCCCGATCCTTTCGATTTCTCCGAATTGAATGGCTCTTAATAACTTCACCTGAATGGAAAGCGGAATATCCCCTACCTCATCGATGAAAAGGGTTCCCCCATCCGCCTGCTCAAACCGGCCCACTCTTTGCTGGGTTGCTCCGGTGAAGGCCCCTTTCTCGTGACCGAATAGTTCACTTTCAATAAGATTTTCCGAGAGAGCGGCAACATTCACCACCACAAAAGCTTTTTTCTGGCGGGGACTGGTAAAATGGATGGCCTTTGCGATCAATTCCTTTCCAGTTCCGCTTTCACCACGAATAAGAACCGATGCCTTGCTCCCGGCAACCCGTCCGGCAGTATTCAAAACAGCTTCCATTTCACCACTCTGGGAAATGATAGTATTAAACTTAAAACGTTCCTGCAATTGTTGCCGAAGCTGGCGGTTTTCTGTTATCAGAAACCGTTTATCCTGCACCCGCTTTATCAGGCTCTCAAGGTCGTCCAGGTCAATGGGTTTGGTGAGATAATCATAGGCTCCCGCCTTCATAATTTCAACTGCATCTTCTACCTGGCCATAAGCGGTCATCACCACCACTTCCAGATCGGGATTCAATTCCTTCATTTTTCGCAGTACTACCAGACCTGTCCATCCCGGCATACGAAAATCAGTTAAAACCAGATCAATCGTCTGTTTTCCGGCAATCTGATAAGCTTCCTCACCTGAGGCTGCGGTAAATACCTGAAATTTCCGGCGCTTTAAAAAGCTTTCCAACGATTTTAGTTGTGAAATTTCATCATCTACAACGAGTATACTGAATGGAATCATAATGTGATTTGCTCACTCTTTATTGATATTTCCTTTTAACAAAAATTTATTAAATTCTTGTAACTTTAACTCCAAAAATGTTTAAATGAGATTGCTTCGTCATTACATTCCTCGCAATGACGTATTATCTCATTTCTTAGAAAAGGAATGGTTATTTTTAAAAATTTGGTATCTGAAATCCAACAAAATTTATCATCTGATCCCGGCTTGCCGATGCCGGTTTTTAAAAACATACGGGAGTCGAATCCGATCAATTCAATTTTCATCATAAGCCTGATTTTCAGATAACTCGGGCCACTTCATCACTCTCACTCTCCTTTCAGGTATCAGATTCTTTTTCTTTTAAACCCACCTGAACAGGCAGGATAATCAGAAAATTTGTACCCTTCCCTGAAATGCTATCAAATGAGATACTTCCCTCGTGCTGATCCACAATCTGCTGGATGATGCTAAGGCCGATTCCGGTACCTGTCGCTTTGGTCGTAAAATATAAGTTGAATATTTTTCTTTGAATTTCCGGGGAAATACCAGGGCCATTATCACTCACTCTCAATTCTAAAAACTGCTCTTCAGCCTGGGATACCTGAATTGTGATCCGCCCCCCGTCACCCATGGCGTCGATGGAGTTTTGAATCAGGTTCCTCAATATTTGTCGTATTTTACCCGAATCCCATTTAACCTCACCCGACCAATTGAGATCCAGCTCCATCTGAATTCCACTTTCAGTAAGCAGGGCCTTATACTCTCTCCGGAGATCGGAGAGAAAGTCGTTTAATGAAAAAACCTCCGGATTTAATTCTTCCGGTCGGGCAAATTTCAGAAAATTCTCAATGGTCTGATTAATTCGTTTTACTTCCTGATAGACCATCCCCATGAGCTGATGATAGTCATCCTCCTGGGAGAGTGGTTTAAAATCCCGGTCCAACTGTTGAATAATCATTCCGATGGCATTCAAAGGATTTCGAATTTCATGCGCTACACCCGAGGCTAATTGCCCCAGGGCCGTTAGACGCTCCCTGCGTTGAATTTGACTCTGCAGTCGTTTTTGATCTGTCAAATCACGGAATACCAGAATACGGGTAATTATATCATCTGCATTCAGATATTGACTCTGAGAAACCAGAATATATTTCACATGATCCTTTATCTGCAGGGTTATCTCCTGCATACTGATTTGTTCCCGAAAAAAAGTATCCCAATCGATCTCTTTTGAAATCGATTTAACATTTTTTCCAAGGACCAATCCCGGTTCAATTCCAAATAACTTCGATGCTGATTGATTGAAAATTTTTATCTCCCCTGCCCCTTCACACACAATAATAGCATCACTGACATTCTGAATAATATTACGGGAATAGGTTTCCACAACTTGATACTGTTTTTTAGCCACATCGAGGTTTTGCCTGATGATAAGCAGGGTAAATAGAATAAAACCGATTACCAGAAGAATGATACTGATAAAGGATATACGGCGATAGATACGCTGGTTGATAGCCTGTAATGGAGAAAGAGATAAACCGATCCGGAATAATCCCACCGATTCCCCTTCATAGACAAAGGGATGCACGGCTTCGAACACATCCTCTCCCTGAAACTCCACAATCCTTACATCCATGACATTGTTCTCGATAGCCCGATTCAAAAACTCTGAACTTTTTATGCGTTCCAAATCCTTAATATTACCGGATGCTGCTAATATTCCTGCGGTATCCTGCAATGCCACATAGTCAATACCGGGATTTTCGATTAAACTGCGCAATAGACTGCCGAATCCAATCTGCTTGCGAAATTCCAATAGCTGGGCAGCATCCAGATTAACCACGATAGCACTGCGGTCCCTGGCAGCCACAGCTACTGCAAATCGATATCCCTTTTCATACCTGGCAGTTTTTAATCCAATAAACAGGGTATCCAACTCAGCCTGGAAAATTGGATTTAAAATTTTCTCAGACTTTTCATGAGAGTCTGGATGATCATGGGCAGGCACATGGCTGGAATAGATCTTTATTCCATTTGATTTAAAAATATTAACTCGAAAGAGATGATTTTCCCGTGCAAATTTTTGTAAAACAGAATTGCTGACCCTCCCCTCTTCATACATTCTTTTGATAAAATGCGCATTATTAATCAGTCTTTCCTCGATCAGTTCTTCAATCAGAATATTGGTCCTCACAGTATTATTTGATGCCAGGATGACTGTCTCCAACAGGGTATGTGCCTGCCGTTCCATCAATTCGAGCAATTCTTTGCGACTTTGACGTAATTCGATCAGGGCCGAACTGATCATAATACCGGCCATAACCAGAAAAATAAGCAACAAAAATCGTGGTTTGATGAATTGAGATCTGGTCAAAAGTCTGCGCATAGATAAAAGATAAAGTTTTAAACTGTTTTGAGCAACTATTCAATGAAAGACTAAATAGATATGGTTTATTTTTATCCCCTGCTACTTAAAAAAAAGGGCAAGATCCCCAAAATATAAGGAGACCTTGCCCGCTAGGACCTATGGAGGGTCTATAAATTATTTACCACCATTACCGCCATTACCACCATTACCACCATTGCCATTGGATTTCGGTCCCGAATTACCTCCCTGGCCGGTTGATTTACCAGGCCCATTGCCACCATTAAATTGAGGGGTAACACCTAAATTTCCTTTCCCGTTTCCCGTTCCGGAGCCATTGCCGCCTTGAGGGCCAACACCCTGATTTCCATTTGATTTTCCCGGGGCATAGGCATTCTTTTCCTGATTTTGCCAGCGGTACTGGAACTGATCATTAATACCATCACAGTTCATATCCTGGTAGCGGTACTGGTTCTGGTTCATAGAACCCGTTCCGGTGCCAGAATTAACCATGTTACGAGTCTGAACCTGGTTTTTCAGCTGACTCTGAGTTTGCATCTGGTTCTGGTATTTAAACTGACTCTGCCCGCTATTCTGATTCTTTGACTGAACCTGAGACTGTGTCTTTAACTGGGTTTTTGTCCGGGTTTGGGTCTTTAAAGAATCCTGCGCCATAATCTGGCTGAGAAAAGCTGTGCTTAAACCTAGAACAAGCGTGATCTGAATGATGCGTTTCATGATAAAACCTCCTTCTCGGTTAAATTT
>CBDUVK010000256.1:0-4544 GCA_965370645.1 uncultured bacterium | reverse complement strand
TTACCAAGTTTTTAGATCATGAACGCACTCCACCGACCAATCCCACTTATTATGATAATCCCATTACCGCTCTGGGTTGGCAAACCTCCAGATGGTTCCAGATCTGTTCTGAATCGGTTGGTGGATTCTGGAATCAAGTTATGGGAAAAACGACGACTCGAATTAATGCGATTTATTCCGGTAATCCCAGTGTGGATCCCTGGTCAACTGCTACCAATACCTCCACCGTTCTCGGTGTTTTCGGTCCCAGCGGACTGGGATATATTCCCGCTTCTCCCAGTGCCTTGGGAGGCTGGACCGGTGGAAATGCGACCATGGTTAATAATGCTATCAACAGTGGTGCATTTATGCTGCAACATCGCGACCACGGTGGTGTAACCGGTTGGGGAGAACCGGCTTATAGTAACAGTAATATCAATGGTCTCACCAATACCGATCTGGTATTTGTATTTTCAATCAACTGTCTGACTGGAATGTACAATACAAGCGGTGAGTGTTTTGCTGAAAAGTTTCATCGTTATACTTATAATGGAGAAAATTCCGGCGCCCTGGGAATTATTGCTGCATCTGAGGTTTCTTATTCATTTGTGAATGATACCTATGTGTGGGGTCTTTATGACAATTTATGGCCCAACTTTCTGCCAACTTATGGGACCACACCGCCCTCAAGAGACATTTTGCCGGCCTTTGGAAATGCCGCCGGTAAATATTTCCTGCAGCAATCCAGCTGGCCCTATAATACCAGCAATAAGGAAGTGACCTATAATCTGTTCCATCATCACGGAGATGCTTTCTCCACGGTATATTCCAATATTCCGCAGAACTTGACGGTAAATCATAATGCAGTGCTGTTCGGCGGACAATCTACCTTTACCGTTACTGCCGATCAGGGTGCGCTGATAGCGCTCACCGTGAATGATGAAATTATTGCTGTAGAGACCGGTACCGGTATTCCCTTAGCGATACCGATTCCACCTCAGCTTCCCGGAAATCAGATGTTGGTTACCATCACCAAACAGAACTATTATAGATATGAACAGCCGGTTATGATCACCGCTGCGACCGGACCGTATCTGTACTGTATGAATACCGTAACGGTGGATACTGCCGGCAATGCCAACAGTATCCCGGAGAGTGGAGAAACCGTTGTGTTAAAACTTTGTCTTACCAATTTAGGCGTGGAAAATGCTACCAATATCACTGCCACCCTAAGCTGTCCGGATACTATGATCAATATCTTAAATGCGGGTATTACTACCATTGCAGCTGTTGATACGGCAGATACCCTGATTGATGGCAGTGTTACGGTTGAAATTAACAGCCAGGCTCCGCACCTCCATATCTGTCAGATCGATCTTACACTAGAAGCAGATAGTGCGGGTATTCCCAATGGATATCAGTGGAATCAGGTGATACCCGTGATCATCCGGGAAGGATCTCATATAGAATTGTCCGATCAGCAACTGAGCTTCCCCCAGACGTTTCTGAACTTTACCGCAACCTTGCCACTTACTTTTGAAAACAGCGGCCCTGATACCCTGGCAATTTCGGATATCATGGCAGATCTGCCCCAGTTCAGCGCCTCTGTTACCAATTTGGTCATCAATCCGGGTGAATTACAAGCTGTGGAAGTGTACTTTACCCCTGATGATACTATGCTTTATAACGGGACGTTCACCGTTCTGAATAATGATCCGGTTAATTTCTCAACCACCTTTACCGTCGGCGGTGAAGGTATATTTGCGCCGGATATTCAGACCATTCCCCTGGATACTTTCATCATTACGGTTGGTTTGACCGACAGCGTTACTCAACCTGTAACCATTGAAAATGTCGGTCTGGGTGAGCTGATATTCAATGCCCAGATAGCCGGATGGGATCCGGGAACCCTGGAGGGTGCCGGCGGCTCTGATACTTATGGTCATATGTGGATTGACAGTGATGAGCCCAATGGACCTATCTTTGACTGGATTGATATCAGTGTAACCGGGACGCAGATCCAGATAACCGGCAATAACGCTATTTCCAGTGAAATTACCATCGGATTTCCCTTTTCATTCTATGGTCAACCTTACAATGATTTCAGGGTCTGTACCAATGGTTGGCTGAGTTTTAATACGTTCTCTGTCGCCTATAATAATCAGGCCTTACCCAGTAATCTGGCTCCCAGGGCCATGGTTGCCCCGCTGTGGGATGATCTGATTTTCCAACCGGATAGCCGCCTCTACTATGAAAACCAGGGGAATAAACTGGTTCTGATGTATGAAAACGTCTACCGCATTACCGGAGAAGGTCCTTATACATTTGAGGTTATCCTGTTCGATAATGACAATATTGTTCTTCAATATCAGAATTTGCAGAACTTACTGGATGACTACACGGTCGGCATACAGAATCATGTTGCGGATGATGGTCTGACGATTGCTCATAATGAATCCTATCTGCATAATGATCTGGCCATATTGATCAGCCGTGCCATCTGGGTATCGGTATCACCTTTGAGTGGCATGGTGCCGGCCCAATCATCCACCGATGTTTCGCTTACTTTTATAACTAACGATTTTCCGGAAGGTGATTTTTGGGCCAGCCTGCAGATTGAAAGTAACGATCCTGATGAAGGTATTTACATTCTGCCTATTCACATGATTGTATCGACTGTCACCGGTCTGGAAGATCTGACCATGGAGATTCCAAAGGAATTTCAACTCTTCCAGAACAGCCCCAATCCGTTTAATCCGACCACGGTAATTAACTATCATTTACCAAAAGCGTCTCAGGTGGATCTGGTTATCTATAATATGCTGGGACAGCGGATTAAAACCCTGGTCAGTGGAAGACAGGATGCCCGGCAATATAAAATTCGCTGGGATGGCACCAATGATCAGGGCGCCAAGGTTGCCTCCGGTATTTATATCTACCAGCTTCGCAGCGAGGATAACGTGGCAACCAAGAAGATGATTCTGATGAAGTAAGCTGAATTAGACATAATTAGCATTGAATAAGCCCGG
The DNA here is from genome assembly GCA_965370645.1 of uncultured bacterium. Classification (GTDB taxonomy): domain Bacteria; phylum Calditrichota; class Calditrichia; order RBG-13-44-9; family RBG-13-44-9; genus RQOF01. The sequence continues at coordinate 1,536 of CBDUVK010000256.1, read as the reverse complement.
CGATTGCCGGGCTTTTCTATTTATGTTTGGGACTAAAAATGTCTAATAAATAAGTCTCTACGATAATGGTTTTTGGATCGAAAGAATTTGTATTAAATCATTGATTTTTATTAAATGTTGCTTGATAATAAAGGAGTGTCATTGCGAGGAGTGAGAACGACGACCTGTCCGGCTGGCGCCACCAGACGGGAGCAATCTCCTTAAGGTTTTTTAAATTTTATCCTTTCCCGAAATCAATTAGGGAATACGAAGATTGCCGCGACTTCCATGTCTCGCAATGACCGCCAACTCAATTTCGGAGGTAAGGAAATGATCATTTAAGTTTAAAACAATTTTTTGTTAAAATATACCCTAACCCCAGCCCTTCCCCTGCTGGCAGGGGAAGGGAGCAAGGGAAGGGGTACACCTGTTAACCACGTCCACAGTCTATACATGATATAAGGGAGGGGAATACAGAACACCGGTTATTTCAGAATATTACTTGGGGAGAGTCAATTGAGACCGATTCATAAATGAAAATACAATTTTAACCTGATTCTGAAGAATTGGTATATTTGGGGAGATAACTAGAATTCTGATAAAATCAAGGAGACAAAAACATGGCAGGACAGGGATGCGGTGGAAATGTGCTCGCAGGCCTGTTCATCCAACTTGGAGATTAAAGTCATGCAATAAATAATATCAAAGTTCTGCCGGAAGATTTTTCTTCTGTCCAAAATTATTATACCAGAAAGAAGGTGATGAAAAAAATACTCCACAACAGACGACTGTATATGCTTATTGCCATACTCTTTTTAACCGCAAATCTTCTGGCACAGGAGCATAGCGGCGATACCCACGAATCTCACAGCGATGCACATGGTGCTCATTTTCATGCCAACCACGCTGCAGTATTTCTTGGCATTACTAGCCAGCCGAGAAGAGATAATACAAACTTTTCTGCCGGACTCGATTATGTCCGTTCCTTTCCTCCTCACGGTGAGTGGAGTGTTGGCATTCTTTCAGAACTAATTTTTGCTGAGCATATTGAGTGGGTTTTTTGCACACTGCTCTACTACAATGTTCATGAAAATCTTTGGCTGCGCACCGGACCCGGCATTGAAGGTTATAAGGAGGATATTGATGAATCACATGCGCATGAGTCGGGTAAATCGGAATCAAAATTCAAATTTTTATATCGAATTGGCGCGGGTTACGACTTTGATAATGCTCACTTAACAATTTCGCCCAGCCTCGATATAGACCTGGTGCGTAGTGCACCCGCGCTGGTTTTTGGAATCAATATCGGGAGGGGGTTTTGAGTATCACTTGTTTCAGAATGGTCAAAAAACAAGTTATTAGATTGAGTTTCAATTGTTTTTACGAACCATAACCCATTTAAATTCTGGTATTTTCATCCCATAGGGATGGAATGATAATAGCCCGGAAATTTATTTCCGGGTTTTTTAAACAAATCAAAGCTCCAGTCCTGTAGGGACGACTGAAATAGTAAAGTTAACAAGTTGTTTTTTCAAGGTTTCTTAATAACGCGAAATA
>CBDUVK010000255.1:0-4556 GCA_965370645.1 uncultured bacterium | reverse complement strand
AAAAATCCTTTGAATGTATCAATAATTAAAATTGCTACAGAAATAATTTTCGAGTGGGTCACCCGAAAAAAATTCAGTGTCCCAACGTTTCCGGAACCTTTACCTGTAATATCTTGTTTGTAAAAAATCTTTGCGAATATATATGCTGTGGGGATGCTGCCTAATAGATAGGAATAAATTACAGTAATAATAAAGGTAATCATTTTAATAAGGACAATCAGCAATTAAGAATTAATTAACCCAGGCCTGTTTGATCATTTTTCATCAGCAACATGAAAGCATCATTGACATCCTGAAATTCGAGGGAGTGCATTTTGCATCCGTTTCTGGAACAAATTTTAATCATACCACCAACTTCTAATTGTATTCCTACCAGGGGAGCCCCGCAATCGCAATTTTGAATTACCGGAAAAGGTTGATGACAGTGAACACAGGAAAATACTGCAATTGAACCCATGACATCATCAACACCAACAAATTTTTTATTATAACTGCCATATTCCTGACCGAGCAGAATTTTACCAACTTTTTCATTGATCTTTGCTTCAAGTTCTATCACCGGTAGATTGTCAAGTAATTCTGAGTCATTCATTAAAGACTGTTGACAATTTGGACATTTGACTGATATCAAAATTTGTTGAGACATGTGGCTACTCCCGTGATGCCAAATTATGGTATTTCAGATACCCGTATGATGTGATTCAAATGGCTTTTTATTTTTCCAGGGTCTTATTATCTCTCATAGACTATTTACACCGTCAATTAGCTACTTTTTTTAGTGCTGTTTTTGGGGGCTGATGGGCTAAATCTGCTACCCATTTTTCTAAAAAATTAGCTCCATAACTTACATTGCGGGATTTTGCATTCTTAAGAAGATTCAAATCCGGCACGTACCCATTGCGGAATATTGCAATGTCTTTTCGGTATTCAGGTATGTCTTTTTGAATTTCAGCGATCACATCATCGACCGTCTTACACCTAAAATTCTGTCCCAATTTGTAAGCTAACTCGCTCAGTAATTGCCAGTTTTGTTTTCCTGTCCGGGGTTTGAGAACCTGGGAAAATCTTTGAACTCTTGATTCTGCATTTGTTACCGTACCGTCCGATTCCATGTAGGGTACCAGGGGAAAGACGATATCAGCTAACTTGGCAGTCTCTGTCAAAAACATATCCGCCACAATCACAATTGCTTCTTTGGCCGGCTTTAACTCTAAATTGGATGTTCCGACCGGATCCTGATTCCATAATAGAATACCTTGAATTTTACCTGAGTTAATACTTTCGTGAAGATTCCAGGCCGCTTGGCCGACACCTTCCGGCAGTTCAGTATCCCATTGTTGTTTCATTCGTGAATAAACTTCGGGATGATCTGTCCTCTGGTATCCGGGATAATATTCATGACTGACTCCCATATCAATCATACCCTGAAAATTGCTGGCCGCTGAGACAGCCAGAAAAGCTTCAGTCTGGCCGAGTACAAATCCAAGGCTATTTAGCCAATGAATGATTTCAGGATTAGAATCCTGGCGGCTGCAAATAAAAAGGGGTTGCCGGGATGAAAGCAGTTTTTGAAAGAATATATCAAATTCCTTTTTTGAAATATTAAACTCAGAAAGACTGATACGCCTGGAAATTCCTGAAACACTGGAAAACAGCACTTCACTCTTGATCTGTCGATTGGGTGCCACCACTTTTTCATAAGATGAACTGCGGCTAATCATATCAACTAAATACTGTAAAAAAAGGATCTTTTTATCGTCCGGAATATCCAGACTGTTTGATTTCTTGGCCAATTTGGAATCCGGACAGCAACTCATATAAATAGTTTGATCTCGCCGGGCGGCCTTTTGTAATTTCATATACAGCACCGGATGAGTTTCCATGGGATCGAAGTTACACACCATGATAAAATCACTATTTTCGATCCTCTCAAATGATGTATTCGACATGGAAGCACGAACCAAAGCTTCCGGATATTCATTTAAATTTGAATATGAACCAATATTGTTGGTTTTCAATACGGTTCTGGCAAATTTCTGCAGCAGGTAGTTCTCTTCATTGGTTACATGCGGAGAACCGAACACAGCCCAGGAAGCTTCACTCCTGATTAATTTTTTCATCCTCTTTGAGGCAAAATCAATGGCTTCATCCCACTCAACAGGTTTTAGTTTACCATTCTTGCGAATATGCGGTTTTTGAAGACGATTTGAATCGTTAACATAACGGAACCCGTATCTTCCCCGGTAACAGAGGTTACCATATTCATTCACGATTGCTTTTTTATTTGCCGAAATTTTTAGCACACGATCTTCCAAGATATCTGCCTGCATAGAACAACCTATGCTACAATGCTGACAAATTGTGGGGAGAGATTTCAGTATCCAGGGACCGGGTTTAGCAGCATCAACTTTATCCACAATAGCCCCGGTCGGGCATGTTTCCACACATTGCCCACAGGAAATACAATTGGTTTCTGCCAGTGGCATCTCCAGTTGGGGTTTGACCTTTGCCTCAAAACCCCTATTTACAAAACCATAAACACCCAGACCCAGAACCTCGTCACAAATTCTGACACAGCGTCCACACAAAATACACTTATTGAACTCAAGCTGAATGAAAGGATGAGTGTTATCTGCCCTGATCTCGTGAAATTCTCCCTGGAATTCTTTTTGAACGGTATCATAATCAGTCGAATGCCTCTGTAGCTCACAATCATAGAAAGCCTGACAACCGCATTCCAGACAGCGAAGTGCTTCATGAAATACCTGATCAGGAGTGAAACCGAGTTCAATTTCGTTCCAGTCTTTTTTACGGACATTCGGATCCCGCACCGCCATTTTTTCGCGGGCTGTTTTTTCGATCTCGATAAAATCATCATCAGATATTTTTTTAAAGTTATCCTTCCGGCTGATGAAAGGAGCCTTAGGGATATCAAGCTTTTCACCGGTAAGATATTTGTGAATGGCCTCTGCAGCTTTACGACCATCGGCAATGGCCTCTATGGCAGTAGCTGCACCCAATACCACATCTCCGCCGGCAAAAACTCCGGGAAGGTTCGTTTCCATTATTTCCGAACGAACTTCAAGCGTACCCCAGCGGGACTGCTTTACATTGACCAGTTGATTATCTTTTGTGGCAAATTCCAGATCAGGCTTCTGTCCAATAGCCGCAATAATCCAATCCAGATTCATCAGGAAATTTGAATCATCCACGGGCACCGGACGTCTCCGGCCACTATCGTCAGGAGGGCCTAACTCCATTTTAATACATTCCAGGGCTTTTGCCCGCTGGTTTTTATCCAGGACAACTTTAAGCGGGGCAGTCAGAAATGTAAAATTCACACCTTCTTCTTCCGCCTCTTCAATCTCCATTTGATTAGCGGGCATCTCTTTAAGCGTCCGGCGGTAAACAATATGTACTTCATCGGCACCTAATCTCAGGGAAGAACGGGCCGCATCCATGGCGGTGTTACCGCCCCCGATGACAGCCACCTTACCCTTAAGGGATTTTATTTTGTTCAGTTTTATATCTTCTAAAAAATCTATCCCGGATAAAACGCCATCGGAATTTTCGTTTTCAACCCGCATGCTGGTACTGGCCTGAGCACCTAACCCCAAAAATATGCTCTGATATCCCCGGTCAAATAAATCATCTAATGAAAAATCCTTACCAAGAGCCTGATTTAAATGAATTTCAACACCAAGTTTGGTAATCCCCTCTACTTCCTTATCGATAATTTCTTCCGGAAGTCGGTATTGGGGAATTCCCCATCGCAACATTCCACCCGCCTTCGGTTTAGCATCAAAAATATCAACATGGTGCCCTTCCTGCCTGAGATAGTAGGCACAGGATAATCCGGCCGGACCGGCTCCTATAATCGCAACCCGGTGACCAGAATCATTCTTAACTACAGGGAAATATCTCTCATCACTCTCCAAATCGACATCTGCGATGAATCTTTTTACATGATCGATGGCGGCAGATTCATCAACAAAGTTCCGGCGGCAATTCATTTCACAGGGCCGGGTGCATACTCTACCACAAACCGTGGGAAGCGGATTGCTCATTTTAATCAATTCAATCGCCTCACGATACTTCCCCATGGCAGCCAATGCTAAATATCCCTGAACATCCACACCCGCCGGACACGCCAACTTGCATGGCCCCAGACAGTCTGCATAATGATTGCTGAGAATCAACTCAAGAGCCATTTTCCGGGCCTGATAGATATTTTCACTGTCAGTAATGATCCGCATACCCTGTTGTATTTTTGTTCCACAGGAGGGTACCAGAGTCCGGGCGCCCTCAACCTCTACCACACATAAGAAGCAGGAGGTAAACGGTTCCAACTGGTCATCATGACAGAGTGTGGGAATGTGTATACCCTGGTCTCTGCAGGCTTCAAGGATAGTCTGGGCCGCTTTAGAAATGACCTGCTTACCGTTAATATAAATCTGCACTTTACTCATTATCTTTAAACCTCACATCAGCTATTTTATTGCCTCAGGTAACATTTTGCCCCTGAAGTGTTGTGGCTTTTTCCTCTGAGATCCCAG
>CBDUVK010000254.1:0-4560 GCA_965370645.1 uncultured bacterium | reverse complement strand
AAAACAGTACTGGCAACTCAGTTTTTCCTAAAACGCACTCACAATCCCCAGCACTCCGCGGTTGGCTTCCAGCTCAATATCGCGGGTTAATTCCACAATAAATCTCAAGTTCCGGGCCAACAGGTAGGTCCCGCTCAGCGTAGCAGTATGATAATTAAGCGTCTGAAATTCAAAAAAGCGAGCTAATGGTCCATAATCTTCCTCCTTAAGATCCGAATCCATCCAATTATATAAAAAGGTGAGGTAGTGCCGGGAGCGCTCTTTCTTTGGCGCAAATACGATCTCAGCAATGATCCCGGAAGTGTTTTTTGACTCGGCATGGGGAATGAAGAGGGGGTTGCTATCCCTTCGCAACAGGTACTGCCCGGTAAATTCGAACTTACCCACAGTAAGATTGAAATCGGGACCGATATAGGTCACTTCATTATCGTTTACTCCCAGGGTATCGGTTACCCTTTCTCTGCCATAATAGACGAAAGCGCCGATGCTGGCAATATCACCAATGGCCTGGTTGATTCGAAAACCGTAATTTTTAAATTTATCATCATCAAATTTGCGGTTTTCACCAGCCTCCCCGATACCGGCACCATTGACCACCATGAATACCAGGTCCGTTCCGGTCTTATCGACACCATAAGGCATCATAATACCACGATCATAGGTTAAATTGACTTTTGAAAAGCCCACTCGCTTGGTGTAGATGATATAATCTTCGAAGGTGAGACGCAGTTCACGCTTCATCAAAGGATCTGAGGTCTGAAACTGACCCACCATTACATCCAGATTGGTCCTGAAAATGTTATTAAAATGGATATAGGCATCTTCAATTCCCACCACTTCTCCCCTCTCTGATAAATAAAAATAGAAGTAATACCCTATATTTTTATAAAGATTCCCACCGGAAAGTAATTTCACCCCCCAGGGAAGCTGCAGATCATTTTCTACCGGGGCCTTACTGTCATAAACACCGTAAGCATCAAAGCGAGCCGCTATGGGAAAAGTACGGTTCAACCAGAGCAGCGAATCACCGGCACTCACATAATCACGTTCTTTTTCATCTTCCGGAATAACAAAGCCATTACCGGCAAACTCATCCCCGAAAGCCTTCAACTTGGGTATGGGGGCGTGACAGGTGGTGCATGATATTTTATAGCGACGGGCGAAGGCAGGTATGGCCTCAACATTAACCGGATAAAGGCTGATCAACATAAAAGTGGATATCAGAAGACTGATAATGATTGAATGCTTATTCATTTTTAAATCTCCTTTCTAGTCGTATACTTCAATCCAGGTGTTGGTGCGATTGATCAGGATACTTTCACTCTCTTCCTCAGGGACCTCCAGAAAATCAGCCACCGGTTTCACCAGTTTGGAATAATAGAGTTCTGCTATAAAATCCAGGCGGCCCAGGGCAATATCATCGGGAAGCTGCCAGCTGAAGCTTTCTACTTTGGTTTCGCGGGGACCGATTCGATAGTCCACACCCAGAGATTTGGTATTCCATTGCTGGATGGTCATGCGGCCCTGGGGATCGAAATAGGGCATTCGGAAAATACGGTCTCCCAGGGGTACACCATCACGCTGCACGCCCGGGAAATCGGGATCATCCAGGGCAATTCCCATATCCTGGTAAGCCAGCACGTCCGAGGCAATGGTATACTCTTCGCCTTCGAATCCTTTCTTATCCACCGGCAAGTGATAGGTTTTTCCTTCGGCATCGATGGCAGTTACGTGTAACCAGACAATCCGGTCCTCTACTGAACCGGTGGGGAATTTATGTCCCGGTTTGGCACTGAACAGCTGAACACTGACGGTTATCATGGCATCATATGGAACCTCCCGTTCCACCGGGTGCATACGCAGCTCCACCGCACTGGCCAGTTTCCCCGGATCATGCGCCCCATGGAAAAGATGCTGGGCAATAAGATCCTCTTTGGCCATTTTGGCATTTTTACCGATAGCCTTAGGCATATGGCATTGCTGGCAGGGAACACCTTCTTTGGCATAGGGGCCTTCTTTCCATTCCAGCTGGGTCGATTTTACCCAAATTCCGTAAGGACTCATTTCATTGTGGCAGGTACCGCAAAACTCCGCCGTGGTATAAAACTCATTATACTCGGTATCGTGATGAGGAGATGATAAACCAAGCTTTGGGCCATATTTTGTCCGACCAGGCTTGGAAATATGATTATAATTATAGGGTGTATCCCCTTTGAAGCCAATCATGGTATGACAGACATCGCAGGATACCGATTCATTGGCACGCGAATTTTCCTCAGGTCTGGGAGGTGGTACATCTCCTGCCCAGAATGCCAGCGGTGCGTGACAACCATTACAGCCCGCTTTTACACCCGCAACCATTTCATCTTTTTCGGCATGGGGGACCGCCAGCTTAAAATATTCAATCTCATCCCAGTCATGGGTATATGCCTGGGACATCATGGCCTGTGCCCATTGCTCATAGAAATCGTAATGACAACTCTTGCAGGCTTTGGGAGTTTCGTATTGTCCATATGTTTTCGTTCCTAAAGCCTCATCACCCGCAGGAAGATCCTGAGAGAGGGCATACTGAATAATCAGGCATAACGAACATGCCATAATGATGATCCATTTCATGTGTAACTCCTTTTTATTTTCAGTTTTTATCGAATGATCAAAAAGAACTTTTTCGACAGGATTAACCTGATATTCATTGAAATTCTGATCATGTGCAACTATTGTCTCATTCATAGACTACCCTGCTTTGTATTAACTCTCATATTTCTAAATATCTTTTATTAAAAGTTTTAAACAGGTATCAAAATACCTTTCAAGAATCCAAACTTGACTGAAGTGCAAACAATTAACCTAAAGTATACAACACTAAATTTGTTAATCCTGTCAATCCTGTCTGAAACACTGTTAATATTTTCTCTCTGGTATCATATGAACTATTTCTAAATGACTAGATATTTATGATTGGTGTAACTGATAAATTTTTTCGGCCAGAGCCTCAATCTGTTCATTATCTTCCTCACGCGGATGCCCTTTGATAAGCAGAGGTGGTAAATACTCCACCGTCAGGTCTTTTAACATTTCGGTCAACTGGTTCACCATCTTATTTCCCCAACCATAAGATCCTGCGATCCCGACATTTTTTGTCCGGGGTTTCAGGATATTCATCAGATAGGCCGCAGAAACAATATTGGGATGGGGTCCCATCAGGAACGCGGGTGAGGCAATGATTACGGTTTTTGCATCCACCAGTGAAAGTGCCAGGTCGCCCAGACTGGTGGTAACTGTGTTAAATGGTGTCACAGAAATACCCCTTTTCACCAGCTCATCTGCCAGACGGTATACTAATTTTTCGGTACTCCCATGCATGCTGACATAGATGATGACCACCTCATTTTTTAACTCACCTGAAACCCATTCATGATAAGCCGTAAAAATTTCTTCAGGTTTATCATAGACCGGCCCATGACTGGGTGCGATGGTTTTTATTTTAAATTCTTTGAGTGTTTCCAGATGTTTTACAATTCGCCCCCCATAGGGCATCATAATCTCGGCATAATATCGTTTCGCCTCCTGCAGTGCGTTTTCATTATTCGAGGCATATAGTTCGCTGCTGGCCAGATGGGCGCCAAAGAGATCACAACTGAATAAAAGTTGTTCTTCTTCCAGATAGGTAAACATGGTTTCCGGCCAGTGAACCCAGGGAGCGAAAATAAACTGTAAGGTTTTATCCCCCAGGGATAGTGTCTGTCGATCTTCGATAAGTTGAATTTTCTCCGGCGGAATATCCAATAAAGGCAGAAGCATATCCTGACCTTTTTTATTAGTCACCAGCTTAGCCATGGGGTAGAGATTAAGCATCTCCGGAAGTGAACCGGAATGATCCTGTTCGGCATGATTGGAAATGATATAATCAATTTTATCGATATTCAGATGATCCAGATTTGACTTTAAAACGTTTAATTTGGTGGGTTCAACGGTGTCGATGAGTGCAGTTTTATCAGATCCCTTTACCAGATAGGCATTGTAACTGGTACCATATGGGAGTGGAATCAGCGCATCAAACAGAGTTCGATCCCAATCGATAGCGCCAACCGCGAATGTGCTTTCATTAATTTTCCTGGGGTACATGTTTCATCTCCTGAAATGATTATTTTCACATAAATTTATATAAAGTGACATTTTCTCGTACCGATACGATACTACGGTTTAATATCCTGAATCTCTCCGGGTGTGTATCCAACCGAGCGAATGGCGTTTATAACCTGATTGACCTCCGTATTACCAGAAATTTTTACGATCTTTTTAGGGAGATCAACCTGAACCTCCTGTACCTCCGAAAGTTCTCGTAAAGATTTCTCAATAGTCATTTTGCAGTGATCACAGGTCATATCCGGTACTTTAATGGTGATTTTCATTATATATCCTTCTGGTAAAATTTAATTTTCATAAAAAATGTGTTTCCCTGACCCCCAAAAAAAGTATTTAGTTACCATTCTGAGGAAGCACCATTGTGCTGACGAAGAATTTCCTAATCATATGAAAAAGATGCTTCCCCCGCTGAAG
>CBDUVK010000253.1:0-4560 GCA_965370645.1 uncultured bacterium | reverse complement strand
ATATCAACCACGTCCCTGCAAACTTAACGGTAATTCCAGATCATTGGCGGTGAGAAGACCTTTATCATTAAGAATTTGGGATACTGACCCATCAGCGACGATACGACCTTTATTCAATACGATGACCCTTTGACAGGTTTCAAGAATCATGTCCAAATCATGGCTTGTCAAAACTATGGTTTTTGAATTTTTTTGTATCCAACGTATTATTTTACGGCGATGTGCCATATCCAGATTACTGGTAGGTTCATCCATCGCAATGAGCCGTGGCGACATAGCGACCACCGTAGCAATGCTGGCTAACTTTCGCTCACCGTAGCTAAGATGAAAGGAGGAACGGTGCTGTAACCCTACCAAACCGACATCTCGCATAGCCTTTTCCACCGAGTTTTTCACCTCTTTTGGAGAATGACCCTGATTGAGAGGACCAAAAGAAATATCTTCAAACAGGGTTGGACAGAACAGCTGATCATCAGGGTTTTGGAAGATGATCCCAACCAGTTCTTTGATCTTCTTCACAGTTTGTTTTTTCATCTCAAGGCTAAAAACTTCCAGATATCCTTTCCCAGTGCGAACACCATTCAACATGGTTAATAAGGTTGATTTCCCCGAACCATTTGGGCCAACAACAGCCACTTTCTCACCCTCATTTATGGAAAGTGATATATCAAAAAGTGCATCCGTACCATCAGGGTATCGATAATTGAGATTCGATGTTTTTACGGCTATCATTATTCACCCTGAAATTCAAGTTGAGAGAGTGATACTTCTTACCATTCACTCCACTCAAAAAATAAGATACAAGCTGATCACAGGTCCATATAAAATGATCAGAAAAATGGTTAGCGCAAGGCTATCACTTTTTTTCCATTTAAGATTGGTATATGTATACACCTCCCCCTTAAAACCGCGGGATTCCATGGCCAGAAATATCCTTTCCCCTCGTTCGTAAGTCCTGATGAAGAGTACCCCAATCATCTTGGCAAAAGTATTTATACGATTCTTCAACGACAACCTGAAATATCTCGATTGAAATGCCAGAATCATCCGTTCGACTTCATCGATTAATAAAAAAATAAAACGATACATGAAGGAAACAATAGAAATGGCCAGCTTGGGGATTTTTAAACTTTCCATTCCTTTAAGTAGCAACATTAAATCTGTGGTCGTGGTAATCAGTATTGACATAAAAATTGCCAGGACCGCCTTGATATTAATCAGTAAAAATTTTTCAAATCCCTTTTCATAAATCGTAATAAACCCGAAGCTATGAGACAGGTCCTCCTGGGCCGGAAAAAAGGGTACAAAAACGGAAATAAAAAAGATCATGGGATACAATTTTAATAATTTCCCAAATAAATGCACTAAAGGCACCTGACTCATTAAGGCCAATACCAATACAATACCAGTGTACAGTAAAAACAATATTTTTTTATCAGGTGAAGTGATAACCACAGCAGTAATAAAAGAAAGCATCATGGCTAATTTCAGACGAGGATCAAAACGGTGGAGCAGGCTATTTCCCTCGCGATGATGGTCGAAAAACTCATGTCGCATTATCTATCCGATCCCTTTGACTTCGAATGGCAGAAATTTTGTATATGAGATAGATCAAAAACATGATTATCCCCATTCCCACAAGAGCAGAGAGAAACTGATTTAAGATTTCAGGAAATCCGGGAGAGATGACATAATCTGCAAATAGTACATTTTGATCTGCATTGACTGTTTTTTCCAGTGCAAAGATCTGAAGTATTCTCGTTAAGCCATCCGGTTTAGATGAAGAATAGGCCGCAAGTATGCCTAATAACAAAAACAGAATTAATAATTGAAAACAGTAAAATTTACGCCGACAAACATTATTCATTGTTCAGACCGGTATTGGGGGAATAGAAAATAATTAGGTCGGGTCGATTTGATCTTATCAATTCGTATATCAACACCGTTAAAAGTCCTTCCAAAATACCAATCCCGCTGTGAACCAGGACCATAAGACTGAGAATTTTCCCAAGTGGAGCCAGCCCGGACAGCCCTAATTCAAAGCCGCAAAAAACGGCGCTCACCAGAGTCGACAACCAGGCGATAAAAAAGATAACCGTCATCCTTAGCGATTTGAGGTGAGTATATTTTTCAGATACTTTAGCAAACAGACAAAATAGAAGGTAGCTGACAATGACAGGGGCAATCCCGATATTAAGTACATTCGCACCCCAGGCCAACAATCCACCATCCTGAAAAATAAGCATCTGCACTGTTAATACCAGAGCCATCACAAAAATTCCCATCTCCGGACCGACGATGAGAATCGCCAGAGTGGCGCCGGCCAGATGGGCAGAGGTTCCACCGAAGACCGGAAGATTGATCATCTGGGCGACGAAAAGGAATGCCGCAAGTAACGCAACTTTAGGTACTGTCTTTTCAGCAAAATAATTTTTTACCCGTCTCCAAATAAACGTGATAATGATGATTGACAAGGAATTCGTTGCGGCTATCACAGGAGTATTCAGAATGCCATCGGGTATGTGCATTTCTTAATCCAAGTTTTTTCCTGTTGAGGTCAAGCTTAATTTACCATGTTTAACACCTTTGGAGACAATGAGCAGATCTGCGAGTTGTTTGACCTCCTGGCTCATGCCTTGCATAACAATAGTTTCCAGACAATTAGTATGATCCAGATGGACATGCATTGATGAAAGCACCAGATGATGATGTTTATGTTGCAGCTCCGTTAATCGCTCGCTTAACTCCCTTTTATGGTGGTTGTAAAGTAGATTGACCACGGCTACAACTTCCACATTGGATTTGATTTCCTCTTCGACCAATGCATGACGAATAAGATCTCTTATGGCCTCAGAACGATTGGTATATTTTTTCTTTTTAATAAGCCGGTCAAATTTTCTGCTTAAGATTTCAGGGAGGGAAATCCCATATCGAATGAGTTCCATGAGTCACCAGTATTATTTTTTTAAAAAAAGTAACACTTTGAAAGCAAAATATCAATATAAATTTTCCTTTCAAAGAATCAGCGAATAAAGGTGTGGTGGATTGATCCCCACTGATGAAGGAATGGGTCTGCTTTCAGATGCGAACGCCGTTATTAATTTTTAAATACGGTTAAGGTTCGGTAATAATCTTCAGTTGATCACCAGGTTTGATGAGATTACTCTGACGATTATTCCATCTCTTAATATCACGTATGGAAACACTGAACTCAGAGGCTATATCCCAAAGGGTATCGCCTCTTTTTACAGTATAGATGACGGTCTGTTGGGATTTCGATTCACTTTGACGGTTATCGCTGGGCGGAGATGCACTGTTTTGCGGGGCCTCCACTCGTGCAATCTGTTGCGTTTTTTCCGGTAGCCATATATTTATTTGCTGTTCCGGATAAATAATGCGCGAAGAACTCAATCCATTCCAGCGCCGAATTTCAGTTATTGATACACCATATAGATTTGAGATGTCCCATAAAGTTTGTCCTTTAGTTACTACATGGACATATTTATTCTTACCGGGCACATTTTTTACCGGTTTTCGCCGATAGGAATTGCTGGTCGGTTTCCGGGCAGACCTCCGGGCTAATTCCCGGGCATACTGCTTATTCTGAGGATAGGGGATAACCAGATAATGACCGGCACGAATCATGGTTCCCCGGATACGATTAAAACGTTTTATTTCGGCAATACTCACCCCATACTTTCGCGAAATTTCGGATAGTGTTTCCCCGCGACGGATCCGATGATTAATATAGGTGAACTTTTTATCATCCGGGACTTTGGCATAGTTTTTAAGAAAGTTTTCCCGTGTTCCTTTGGGAATATTTAGAATCCATTCATCCAGATCAGGGGGAGTACACCAGCGCAGTAAACCGGGGTTTAACTTCTTAATTTTGTTAAAATTGATATTGACGCAATTTGCAACAACATTCAAATCTACACATTCCCGGACCAGGACCGTATCATATACAATAGGACTGTCCGGTTCCACATAGAATCCATATTTTTCAGGATTTTTCGCAATATGCACTGCTGCAATGAAGGTCGGAACATAATTACGGGTCTGCCGTGGTAAGCGAGGTAAATCCCAAAATTCAACCACATTATATTTCCGCATTCTTCGTTCAATTTTTGCCGGACTATAGTTATAACCCGCCATCGCCAAATACCAGTTATCAAATCGTTCATAGAGATCTTTTAAATGTTTGGCTGCAGCCCGGGTCGATTTTTCAGGATCTCTGCGTTCATCATACCACCAGCTTCTATTTAATCCGTAAGCCTTTCCGGTGCCACCGATAAACTGCCAGACTCCCACTGCTCTTGCGTATGAACGGGCATTGGGATTAAATCCGCTCTCTATCATGGCCAAATAAAAAAGTTCCTCCGGAACCCCTTCTTCTTTTAATATCGGAATGATAAGATCCCTATACCATCCGGTTCTTTGTAACCATTTGGTAAATACACGTCTCCCCCGCCCCTGGAAGTATTGAATAGCATTCTCCACTTTCTTGTTTAATATAAGGGGTATGGTCAGTATTTGGTCTTCTTCGATGACATCTTGGAT
>CBDUVK010000252.1:0-4570 GCA_965370645.1 uncultured bacterium | reverse complement strand
TGAATATTCTTAATCCCACCGAGAATAAACTGACACCGATAATGGTAAGTATCAGGGAGGGTATTATAATCTCCGGGATTCCCGATCCCTCGATAAAGATTCCCCGGATTTGGTCGGCCAGCAGGGTGAGGGGAAGATTCTCAATGACGGTAATCGCCCAATCCGGGAAGTTGTGATAACTGAAGAAAATTCCGGAAAGAACCATCATGGGAAGCACTACTGCATTAATCAAACCGTTACCGATTTCATTATTGGCGGTACGGGAGGATATAAATATAGCAATGCCTGAAAATGCAATATTTCCAGCCAGAAAAACGATCAGAAGCGCCAGGAGATCGCCCTGGATAGAAATATCGAAAAAGATAAATGCGAACAGAAAGAGAAGTATGGATTCGAT
Organism: uncultured bacterium; assembly: GCA_965370645.1. Classification (GTDB taxonomy): domain Bacteria; phylum Calditrichota; class Calditrichia; order RBG-13-44-9; family RBG-13-44-9; genus RQOF01. The sequence goes on along the minus strand of CBDUVK010000252.1, from coordinate 4,173 downwards.
GATATTCATTCCCAGGCGCACGGTGATCAATGCAATTAGAAAATTGGATTTGCGCATCGGTGTGGCAATCATCCGCCGCAGCAATTTTTTGCTCCGTTTGTCAATGATCCCATAACTTAGACCCCACATGCAGGACATCATGACACCCATGGCGATCAGACCCGGTATCAGGAAATCGATATAGCGGGTGCCGGTGACCGTTAAAGGTTCGATTACACCGGCGGAGACCGGGGATTGAATACCAGCATCCGCCTGGATTTGGCTGAGTTGAAGGTATAAAAGCTGGGCCTCCGGATTGAGGGGATCAAAATGATAGCGAAGTTGCTCTTCTCTGTTCTCAAGTATCAGATTTATTTGGCCCCGTTTCAATAGAATCATGGCCTCATCCCAATCGGTCTCTTTAAAAATGTAGGTCATATTTCCCAGCTGTTCATCACTGATTTTCAGGATATATTCCCCGTTTTTCTCAGTTATATTCAGGTTTTGGTTGGTAAAATGATTCAATAATTGGGCAAGTGAAGATTCGTGATTTACTCCCGAACTGTTTTCTATTACCACAACAGTGCGGATGAGGTCAGGCTTTTTAGTGAAAGCAATCCCCAATCCAAGTGCCATTAAGATAGGGAAAACGATACCCCAAAAAATGACTCCCGGTTCGCGAATGATCTCTTTGGAGTAGGCTATAATAAGTTGAAATAAATGATAGTTCATAGAAATTTTATTCATTCAATTTTCTTCCTGTCAGCGATAAAAACAGATCATTGAGAGTTGTTCTTCCACATTCGATATTTTTCAAAGTTATGTTTTGATTTTTAAGTGAGGTGATAAATTCCGGAAGTTGACTTTCAATGTTTTCAAGGACCATGCTACCGGTGGCACTATTTTTGTCCCAATTCACCTTAATATTTTTTACAGTCTGGCTGATATCAAAGCTCGAAAGGTCACCATCCAGGGTAAAGTTGACATTTTTTACATTTCCTTCCTGCACTAATAATTGATCCAGAGTTCCCTCACTGATAATTTGACCTCTATCGATCAAAACGATATAATCGCAAAGCTGTTCGGCTTCCTCCATATAATGGGTGGTTAAAATAAGGGAAGTCTCTCTTTTCTCCCGCAATCGTAGCAAAATATTCCAAATATCTCTGCGGGCGGTAGGATCCAGACCAGTTGTCGGTTCGTCCAGGAGCAGAATTTCCGGCTGGTTTAACAGTGCGATCCCCAGGGCCAGTCTTTGCCGTTGACCGCCAGACAAATTGACCACATAAGATTTATGCTTTTCTTGTAAACCAATCAGATCAATAATCTGGTCGATTCGCTGCAATGGTAATTCATAGAAACTCGCAAAAAGTCTCAAAGTCTCCCGGACGTTAAGTTTGTCGATGAAACGGGTTTCCTGAAGCGAGAGCCCGATAATACGGTGGAGTGATTCTGCATGGCCCCGCCAGGTTTGACCTTTAATGTAAATTTTACCTGAGTCGGGCTTCTGTATCCCTTCAATCATCTCCATCAGGGTGGTCTTTCCGGCACCATTGGGACCTAATAAGGCCAGAAACTGGCCCCGCTGAACCTGCAGATCTACCCCGTTTACGGCCTTTACCTGTTTAAATGACTTGAAGACAGCCTGAACGTCAATGACTACTTCTTTATTTGGAGGATTCTGCATTCGATTTCACCTTTTTCAACGGATTTAAAATTAAGGGCAAACTGTTCCTGAAGGGAAAGGAAATTTTACTTAATCTCATGATGATCTCAGCTGAACTGCCGAGGCCATTGCTTCAATGTTTTGAGGAGGGATATCGGGAAGAATGGCTTCATGGCTTGGGCTTATAACAAGATGGGGACCCAGCAGTTGTTTGATTCTGGAAACTTCATTCATAACCTCTGCTGGTGAAGCGTGAACTAACAATTGCTGAGTGTCAATACCTCCCATGAAGGCGATTTTGCCTTGAAAATGCTTTGCCAGATTTTCCGCTTCCATCTGGTAAGCTCGGGCTTGTAATGGATGTAGTGCCTGCACACCGAGCGCAATTAATCGGGGTACAATTTTGAAAATGGAACCACAGGAGTGCAATAGAATTTGCTTTTGATAACTTTTTGCCAATTGAATTAATTTTTGAAAATAAGGAAATATAAATATTTCCAGCATTTCGGGACTAATCAGTAGATCCTGTTGCGTTCCGAAATCATTTCCGAAGAAAAATCCATCTATTAAATCACCCGCTTCTTCGAATAAACGGCGATTGGCTTCCAGATAGAAATGAATAATATTTTCGGTTATGGCATGAATCAGGTCAGGGTGGGTATACATTTTCAGAAAGTAATTTTCCATACCCAAAAAATCTGCCACATCATGGAAAAAAGGAGACCAGAAACCACTGGCACAGTACAGTTCTTCAGCTTCTTTCATCTGCATCAGGATATCACTAAAATCCAGAAAATCCGGATTGGGCCAGTCAAATTGCTCAATTTCCTTGATATCCTGACATTCAGAAAAAACGCCGCCTGCACTCAGTTCCTCTCCTTTTCTCTGATTATCAAAAATGGGTTTCCCTGCCGGATGTTTATAGGCAGTTGAAGGTTCAATCCAGCGAAAGTCTTCCTGAAGTTGCTCCCGGATTGACTCTTCTGAGGAACTCCCGAAATATGAGAATAGATTTGGCCAGCTATCCGGATGAGGATTTCCTAACCAAAATCCACATCGATCGCTAGTTTCCAGATTAATGATCGCTCGAATTCTATCCTTGCTTGTCATATGCCAGTGTGGTCAAGAGTTTGATTATTTTATGCGTTAAATATATTGAAGATTATTATATTAGTCCTTAATGAAATGTAAGAATCAAAAATTTAAAAGAAAAGTGTACATATTACTTTGACCGTGTCATTATTTTTTGGTGTTGAATTGAATGAATATTCCTGTATAACTTTTCTCTGTGAAGCTTGTCTGATTTTTTAGAACCCCCGGTATGTAGTAAAGGAACATTAGACTCATGAATAAATTTATTGATATTCATAGTCATCTCATTCCTCAGTTTGATGATGGTCCGAAAGGTTACCAGGAGTCTCTTGATATGCTGAAACAGGCTGTAGACCAGGGGATTACGGATGTTTTTGCCACCTCTCATTTCAACGAGTGGATTCCGGAGGCTGCGGAAACAGAATATTTTGAGAAATTAGCGGTCCTCAGAGAAAAAACTGCTGAAGAGAAGCTTCCCATCACTATTCATTCCGGAGCTGAAATATTTTATCATCAATATGTGGAAAATACAGTCAAAAATAGTCGGGTAACGACTCTTGGAAACTGGGGACAGTATGTCTTGTTGGAATTTCCCATGTTTCAAATGCCCGATGGAGCAGAGGAGGTGCTGTTTCGCCTGGTAGCAGAAAAATATATTCCGATTGTGGCACACCCGGAACGTTATGTTAAAATTATTGAACAACCTCGCCGGATTTTAAATTTTATCCGCTATGGCGGCCTGCTTCAGGTTAACGGGGGGAGTATTATCGGCATTTTTGGTAAGGAAATACAAAAACTTACCATGCAATTACTGGAACAGGAACTCGTTCACTTCATTGCTTCGGATTCGCACTCTCCTAAATCGAGGCAATTCATCCTGAAACCGGTCTACGAATTTCTGCAGGATAAGATATCGGGAGATTATCTGGAAAAACTACTTTATGTCCATCCTCAAATGATAATTAATAAAGCTCAAATCAAACCGATTCAACTCCCTGAGGAAGAAAAGCAAGGTCTTTTTGGAGCTATACGGAGGCGTTTTAAAAGTCAGTTTTAATAAATATAGTATCAAAAGATACCTAAGCACGATTTTCAAAATTATTTAGACAGGATTGACAGGATAAATTATTATAAAAATAGGTTAAATATTTATCGCTCTATTCCGGCTTGCCCGGGATGCCGGAGACTGGGTGCTCGTTACTCGTTGCTAGTCACTGGATCCTAGATCCAAAATCAGCCGGGAGGCTGATCCGCCCGCTGGCGTGATCCTGCATCCTTTGTCTTTTTTCTTGATCCTGTTCATCCTGACGGAAAAAGTTGTTTCAGATCACTTGATACAAACTATAAGTAATGTCTTTTCTTCAACTTAATGGAGGCACTCATGTTTGATGTTATCCCAACCCGGGAGATTTACTGGAATATATCAGGCATTGTCT
>CBDUVK010000251.1:0-4595 GCA_965370645.1 uncultured bacterium | reverse complement strand
TAGCTTTAATTTAAAAATTACTATTTTATGAATTAAGCAGGTTAATAAAACTAAGTCAGCTGTACTTTGTAGAGAGGAGAAAAGTTGATGCGATCATTTGGCCTTTTAATCATAATTTTATCTATCCTGATACAACTGAATTGCGGATCTAATGACAGTAAGGCCGAGAATCATACCAATAAAGATTCTACTAAAGTATCATCCGACGAAAAAAAGGAGAAGGGATCAGGAAAGTTTGGTAAATCTGAAAATCAGAATATCAATACAACACCTGTTGAAGTCACGCCAGTCACCCGTGGAGAAATATCGAGTTTTTTATTATATAACTCGACTCTGGAAACTGAAGAAATGGCAGATGTATACTCAAGAATTCCCGGTCTTGTCGAGAAGCTATTTGTTGAAGAGGGTGATCGGGTAACAAAAAATCAACCTCTATTGCAAATTGAGAGAGATGAACATCTATTGGAGGAGCAGAAAGCAAAACTGGATTACGATAAGCAGGAGTCAGAGTTTTCCCGCTTCGAAGCACTCAAAGATAAGAACCTGATCAGTGTGGAAGAGTTTGAATCGGCCCGATTGACCTTAAGACAAACTGAATTACAGTGGAAACAGGCGAAACTGAATTTAGATTATACGATAGTTCGAGCACCTATTAACGGGCTGGTAGGGGAACGTATGGTACGACTGGGGGATCGCATCCAAACCTCAACACAACTATTTGTAGTTTCAAATCCCAAGGAAAAGGTAGTTAAACTGTTTGTTCCTCAGGATGAACTTCTCAAATGTTATCTGGACCAAGCGGCAACAATTTCAACGGATGTACTGCCTGAAACAATCTTTAAAGGGTGGGTGAAGCGAATTAGCCCGATTGTCGATCCGACAAGTGGCACCTTTAAAGTAACTTCCGGAGTAAAAGATCCCCAAAATTCTTTACGACCCGGGATGTTTGTCAGTGTAAAATTAATCGTGGATGTTCATGAAAAGGCAATTCTAATACCCAAGGCAGCATTAATATATGAAAATGAGAGAACCTACTTCTTTGTTGTGGAAAGTGACAGTGTTGTGCGTTTGGAATTAAAAAAGGGATTTGAAGATGCGGAAAAAGTTGAGGTATTAAATGATGTCGCAGACACCTCAAAAGTAGTGGTGGTGGGGCAGAGAGGACTTAAAGATGGTAGCAAAATTAAAGTGGTACTGGAAAAATATTATTTCTGGCAAAATATTTCCAAACCGCAGGAAAACCAAAATTTAATTTCTCGAAAAAAGAAGCAGCAACAATCATCCTGATACACTGGATGATTTTCTAATTTTAATTTCAGAATTATAACATTTTGACCATTCAGAACGATGCAAGATAAAAGTTTTTTTGAATTAACTACTACCCGTCCGGTCGCGATAACCATGATCGTGCTGGGCATTATGGTATTCGGATGGCTTTCTTTTAGCCAATTATCGCTTAACCTGATGCCGGACATCTCCTACCCCTCGCTTACCGTACGTACCGAATATTCCGGTACCGCCCCGGAAGAGATAGAGACCACTATATCTCGTCCCATTGAGGAGACATTGGGTGTAGTGGCCAATTTAGTCTCCATAAGCTCAGTTTCCAAAGCAGGTCAATCGGATGTAACCCTGGAGTACAGCTGGGATGTTAAGATGGAAAATGCCATCGGGGAGGTTCGGGAGAAACTGGACCAGGTATTCCTACCGGAAGATGCCGATAAACCAATTATTCTTAGATATGACCCCTCTCTGGATCCTATCATGAGACTGGGACTTATTGGGGGGCCGGATCTGTTTTATACCCGCTATGTTGCTGAAGAACAGATAAAACGTGACCTGGAAACAGTGGAGGGTGTAGCAGCTGTGAAAGTTAAAGGGGGTTTTGAGGAAGAAATCTGGGTAGAACTGAACGAGCAGAAAATTACCTTGATGGGATTGGATATTCAAGCGTTACGGCAACGTCTGGCCCGGGAAAACATCAATCTTGCCGGAGGGAATCTGAAAGAAGGTCAAACCGAGTATGTTGTTCGTACCATGAATGAATTTAAAACTGTTGAGGAGATACAGAATTTAATAATCCGGCTGGATAATGCCAGGGAATTGCGTCTGCGTGATATCGGCAAGGTCTACCGAACTCACAAAGAGAGAAAAATTATAACCCGTCTGAACAGTATCGAAAGTGTAGAGCTGGAAGTTTATAAGGAAGGCAGCGCAAATATCGTCGAAGTAGCTAAACGAGTCACCGAGAAGGTTTTCGGATCTGCCGAACAGCAGGAATATATGAAAAAGAGTAAAGACCGGAAAAAAGAGATTGATAAAAAGCCGCTCAGCAAGCAGGAGCTGTTTCGGGAACGCCAACTAAAGAAGCAGATGACCGACTTTGTTAATCATTCCCTGCCAGGTGATATGAAAATTCAACTTTTAACTGATCAGTCGATTTTCATCGGAAATTCAATTAATGAGGTAAAAAATACTGCCATAATCGGCGGAATCCTGGCGGTGATTGTGCTTTTCTTTTTTCTGAATAATTTTAGAACCACCCTGATCGTTGGGTTATCAATACCAATTTCAATTATAGCAACTTTTGCTCCCATGAAATTGTTCGGAGTCTCTTTAAATATCATGTCATTGGGAGGATTGGCACTGGGAATCGGGATGTTGGTTGATAATTCCATTGTTGTATCCGAAAGCGTTTTTAGATGCCGGGAAGAGGGTGATGCCTTTGTACCAGCAGTTGTCAGGGGTGTGAAGGAAGTTGGCGCAGCGGTGACAGCCTCAACATTAACAACCATTGCAGTGTTCTTTCCCATGGTGTTTGTGAAAGGAGTGGCTGGCCAGATCTTTGGAGATTTGGCTTTGACGGTGGTATTTTCCCTCCTGGCATCGTTAGGTGTAGCGCTATTCTTTATCCCAATGCTTGCCTCAAGACAGTTGAAAGTTACAAAAATTGCCAAAACCAGCAGGGCACCACGGGAGTTTTTCTTCCATTTTGAAAGCGTTGATCAATTGAGATTACAAATTGGATACTTCGTTACCAGATACAGAAAAGCCCCCTTCATCGGAACTCTACTGATGATTATTCTGACACCATTTTGGCTGATCTATATTTTTACCCGGTTCATTATATTTTTGCTGCTTAATCTTATGAGTAAACTGTTGACCAGTTTCATGTTGTTGTTGGGTGGGATAATCGCCCTATTCACCTTCATATATCATAAGTTATTATCTAAACCTGTCAATATAATGCTTGCCTATTTCGATAGGGGATTTCAGGTTATAAATAATTTTTATCCTTTGGTGATCGACTGGGCCTTGAATAATAAGGGCAGTGTAATTGCATTATCTGTGGTTCCTTTCCTATTGGTCATTTTTGTGCTATTGCCTGCTCTGGGAAGTGAATTGATACCGGAAGTACATCAGGGTGAATTTTACGTTGAACTGACCCTGCCGGTAGGTACACCTGTCGAGAAAACTGTTGAAGTAATCGAACCGGTTGAGATTTTTCTAAACGAGAACGAATTGGTAGAGAGAACCGCCACTGTCGGCGGGATTGATTTAACTAAAATATCCGACCGCGAAGCCGGGGAACATACTGCGATTATCACCACCAAATTAAAATCGAGCCGAAATCCGGTGAAGACCGAGGAACGAGTTATTCAGGATGTGCGAAGTAAGCTTAAAGAGATGGTTGGTATTAACTACAAGATATCACGACCGGTATTATTCAGTTTTAAAACTCCGATAGAAATCGAGATAAAAGGTTATAACCTGCATGACCTTGCCAGAGCCAGTAAAGAAACAGTAAAAGCAGTTTCGGAAATCGAGGGTGTTTATGATGTAAAAACGAACCTGCAAACCGGCAATCCGGAGGTACAAATCATCTACGATCGGGCAAAATTAGCCTACTACGGTTTAAACATTCTGGATGTAGCCAGCCTGGTGCGTAATAAAGTCAGAGGCGATATCGCTACCCAATTTAAACAGGAAGACCGGCGGATTGATGTCAGGGTTAAAATCCGTGAGATTGATAAGGAATCGATTCAGCAATTAAAACGCTTAAATATCAATCCCAATGGAGATATCCCGATTCCCCTTGAAAGTATTGCTAATATCACCATTGAAGAGGGTCCAAGTGAAATCCGGCGAATTAATCAGCAAAGATCAGCTGTTGTTATGGCAAATATCGCCGGCCGGGATCTTTTCAGTGTCAGCAGTGATATTTTTCAAAAACTGCAAGCTGTAGATTGGCCGGCAGATTTTACTTTTGAGATTACCGGTCAGAACAAAGAGATGGAGGTCTCTCTGGGCAGCCTGAAGTTAGCACTGCTTCTGGCAATCTTTATGGTTTATATTGTCATGGCCTCTCAATTTGAATCATTTCTGCATCCTTTCGTCATCTTATTTACGGTACCACTGGCTCTGATTGGTGTGGTTATTGTTCTGTATATCATAGGCATACCCATAAATATTATGGTCTTTCTGGGTCTGATCATGCTTGCCGGCATCGTAGTAAACAATGCCATTGTATTGGTGGATTATATAAATCAACTGCGAAAAAAAGGATTAACAAAGATTGATGCCATTCGCCAGGC
>CBDUVK010000250.1:0-4629 GCA_965370645.1 uncultured bacterium | reverse complement strand
GTCATCCCTGCATGCTTTAGGCAGGGATCTATAAAGCTTTTATAATTACATCCTTAATTCTGGATCCCGTCAGTCCATGACGGGATGACAATCGTGATAATCAGTAAGTTAAATTTTTTCTAATTTAATTAAACCTTTGAAATACTTTATACCCTAACCCTGGCCCCTGTCCGGTGGCCAGACGGGCTTCCCCTACCAGTAGGGGAAGGGAAAAGGGAAGGGGTATACAGGTTAATAGTAATTTTTAACAATCAGAATGAAATTTAAGGAGTAGATTATTAACAATATTTCCGGAGCAAAAGCGATAATCATAAAAACCAATTCTGGATTCGATGTATTGAAAGGTTTAAACATGAAAAAAACAATTTTATTGAATTTAATGAAACAAATATTTATTTTATTTGTACAATTGTACAAATAATGAGATTGAGATGAATATTGTCATTGATACTTCCGTTGTAATATCTGTTATAACAAATGAGAAACATAAAAATGAGTTGATCAAAAAAACAGCGGGGACAAATTTAGTTGCACCGTCATCATTACATTGGGAACTCGGAAATGCTTTTTCCGCGATGTTTAGGCGAAAAAGAATTGCGTTAAAAGAGGCGATTACCGGGTTGGCTTATTATCGTCGGATCCCCATACGATTCTATGATGTTGATCTTGGCTCAGCGCTGGAAGTTGCGAAAAAGTTGAATATATATGCTTATGATGCATATTTCATTGTATGTGCTTTAAAATTAAATGCACCGCTACTTTCTTTGGATGGATCTTTAATACTTAATGCAAGAAAAATTGGGGTAAAAATAAAGAAGGTATCCTTATGACAACATATACATATTCAGAAGCCAGACAAAATTTTGCATCTGTTTTGGAAAAAGCCCAAAAAGAAGGAGAAGTACTCATCAGACGTCAGGATGGGTCCACATTTGTGCTGAAACCATTTGATTTGGGTAGTTCTCCTCTTCAAGTTGAAGGAATTGATCTGAATCTTACTTCAGAGGAAATAATTGATATCATCCGAGAGGTGCGGGAACGATAATAAAAATCCATCTCTGATATCCTGGTTCACTGCCAAATTTCTGCAGGGATGACAAATATCATATTCAATAAAATCATTAAAATTAATCTGATTCAATCAATACCGCATATCATAAGTGTCCGGTTTAAAATGAATTTTCACCATTTTATCGATTTCTCTAATTAGGTTGTTTCCTGTGACCCTCCCCAAGCCCTATAAATAGGCCTTTCCCCTCCCTTATGCATAAGGGTAGAGCCTGTCCCGCACTTAATGCGGGAGGATTAAGGCCTGCCTGCCGAAGCATCGGCGCAGGCAGGGGTGGGTTAATTCTACCAGCTGAAAATGAAGTTCTCTATATAAATACAACCTTTAAATGCTATTATTACTTTATTTTAAATGGTCATTAACTCTCTTAACCGGACACTCATGACCACATATCCCAAATCACCACTCCTACATTATATCTTCCCCAAATAAAAAAGCCCCCTGATGCAGGGGGCTAAATTATAAATTATTTATTATCAATTATTCATTGTCTTACATGGTATGTGGCGGAGCTGGCTCATCCGGGCCTCCGGCGCGTCCTAACGGGATTTTCACCAAAACCCAACCGACAACCAGGAATACAAGTAGGGCGGGGATAAATTGAACCATAGACTTGGTCTGATGGAATATCTCCGGTACCGGCCATTCCATCACGGCAAAGAAGGCAAAAAGGAGTCCGATGAGTGCCTCGCCGGCAATGAGTCCGGCAGCCAGAAGTATACCGTTATTTTCCACCCGAGCTTTTTGGGCTTCGTTATGTTGACGTTTCTCTGAGAACTTATCTACGATTCCACGTATCACACCGCCGATGAAAATAGCGAATGAAGTCTCTAGTGGCAGATACATCCCCACACACACCAACATAGGACTTTTAACTCTGAGCAAAATGAAAGCAATGGCCATCACAAAACCCACGAAGATTAAGGGCCAGGCCATATCACCACCCACAATACCTTTAGCCAGAATGGCCATCAAACTGGCCTGGGGTGCGGGATATTGCTCACCACCCAACCCCATGCCACCCTGGTTGATATCTCCCTGATGGAGAATCAGTAGTGGAAAAAACATTATCGCAGAAGCAACCAGGGCACCGATTAAATTACTGGATTGCATCTTCCAGGGGGTTCCACCCAATAAGTGCCCAACTTTTAGATCCTGTAACATCTCTCCGGCAACCGCAGCTGCCACACAGATGACAGCCGCCACGCCCAGTACCGCTGCAACGCCGGGAATTCCCTTCACCCCTAATGCCACCATGAGTATGGCAGCTATAATCAATGTCGAGATGGTTAATCCGGAAATCGGATTGTTACTGGAACCGATTAATCCCACCAGGTAACCAGATACTGCGGCAAAGAAGAAACCGACAATGACCATGACGATAGTAGCAGTAAGGGCAGCTACAAAATTACCTGAAAAGTACATATAAATAACAAATGTTGCGATTGATGCCAGACCCACACCGATGAAGACCCACTTGAAGGGCATATCTTTATCGGTGCGATCTTCTACCTGAACATCACCGGCAGCAGCTTGCTTGACATCGCGGATAGCTCTTCCTAAACCGGTAGCCAGGCTTTTGCGCATTTTGTACAATGTGTAGCCAGCACTAAAAAGCATTCCACCGATAGCGATGGGTCTCACGATACTTCTCCAGATATTAACCGCGCCATCAATCCAGGTTTGGTCTGAGGCATACACGTTAGGCACGAGTTCCGGACCTAAGAAATAGAATAGAAGAGGAACGAAGAGTCCCCAGGCCAGCAGACCACCGGTAAAGTTGAGTGCTGCCAGTTCCGGACCGATAATATAGCCCACACCCATGTAGGCAGGACTCACACCGGGAGTGCTGATCAAGGCACCTCCGCCTGCGCTGGCGCTACTGTCCCCAATGCCGATCATTTTCTTGCCAAATCTGATGAATGCCTCACCTTTGCTGGCAAAGATACTGAATTCTTTTAATAACTGAATAAAAGCTCCCAATCCCATTGCTCCAAACAGGAATATGGCACCACTTTTACCTGAACGCCCGGCTTTATGAATTTCCGCTGCGGCGAGTGATTCCGGGAAAGGAAGTTCCTTATCTTCAACCATAACCCGTCTCAGGATGGTAACAAACAATATCCCGATAACCGCACCGACTAACATGATAGCAGATGCTTCCAGATAGTGGGTAAGTGACCAAAATCCCCCTGTCCATACACCAGCGATCATAAAGGCCGGAATGGTAAATATTGCTCCGGCTGCTACCGCTTCTCCGATAGAACCAACAGTTCGAGCAATATTTTCCTCCAGGATGGAGCCTTTCATTAATCTGAGCAGGGCCATCCCGATCACAGCAGCCGGATAGGTGGCTGCGATAGTCATCCCCGCCTTCAAACCCAGATATGCATTGGCGGCACCCAGCACGATGGTCATAAATAATCCTAAAATGAGTGCTCTCAGGGTGAACTCAGGCATATCTGTGGTTGGAGAAACATAGGGTTTGAATTCCTTACTCATATAACCTCCAGATTTGTATTATTTTCAGCACACAGATGGCGATCAATATAAAACCGGGTTGATTTTTAAGCAAGAGATTAAAAATAAGGCCAAAGGCTCAGAATTTTGGATTTTGGAGTGCGGATTTTGGAATTAGGATTTAAAATTTTGTGATATAGTGGTTTATTAATCCTAAGGTAACTGGAATAATGAGGTAATTTTATTTTCACTAAATCCCAAATCCTAAACCCTAAATCCTACTTTTTCCCTCTATTCCTAAAATTTTGCTGTTGGCTTTTGGCTATCATCTTTTTACTTTTAGGGTCTGGCTAGTGGATTGACACGACCATTGTCATTCCTGAACGGAATCAGGAATACAGCAACCAAGGATGGAATGTCGATATGATTATTCTGAAAATCTGAATCCCTTGCCTACCTGTCCGACGGCCAGGCGGGCAGCAGGCAGATGCCAATCCCATGAGGGAAGATACTAAAATTCTAATGACTTAGTTATAAGGCTCAAGACTCAAAAAATTCTGGATTTTGTAGTTAGAAGTTAGTGGTTTTTTTAATCCCTGGTTAACTGGCATAATGAAGTTAATTTATTACACTAAATCCCAAATCCTTGACCCTAAATCCTGCCTTTGTCTCTTCTTAACCATATCGTAACACTCTGATTATAAATTTGACTCTCGCTTTGAATGTTACATATTTTAAAAAAACATTTTTCTGGTCATCGAATTTATTAGCATCAGGGAAAGTTTCATATTATATTTATTAGTTTAAAGAATATGAAAATAAAGTTTTTCTAACCGCGGTCGAAGATGGATACAAGTTTTATTAGATGGAGATGATAATCGAAAGAAAAAATATGTTCGTATATAGATTAATTCTAACCACTTTTTTGCCCGGAAATTGGGGGGCTTCTCCTCTTCAAGATTCTTTGATCTTTAATAAAACATAGCCTTTTTTTTATAAGAATGTTGTCAATAATAAAAAAGGCAATTATTGACAGGAATCACCCCGGATTAATCTCTAAAAATTATATTGAATGAGATGAATCACTGATGGAGACCAGC
>CBDUVK010000249.1:0-4638 GCA_965370645.1 uncultured bacterium | reverse complement strand
GATAATAATTCTTATAAATATAGTAATATTGTTATATACAAGAATTATATACAAGCACTGAGGGCTGTTTTGAGGTGGCTGTTCTTAGATGTTTTAGGAGCTATCGGCTGTTAGCTATCAGCCATCAGCTTAATGAATGTTTGTATTTAAACGCAGAGTTATTTGTTTTTTAACAAACGGCTTGCAATCTGCGACGATCCGCAAGATCCGTATAATCCGTGTTCTATTTCCTCTCTCAAATATCGTAGTTTAACTCAAAATTTCTCTTCGAGCATCCTGGGGCTTTTCCGGATCGAAACGGACAACCGCCAGTTCGGGACCATCATAGGCAGCAGAAAATATATGGGTGCGGCCAATCTTCTCCTTCCAGCTCCCTGTTATGCGCGATGATTCGTGAATATGACCATGCAAACTAATTAACGGCTGCTGCTCTTCTATAAATCGCCTGATAGCAATACTACCTACATGTACATCCAGCGGCACATGATCTATCATTTTTCCGTCCAGTGCGGCACGATCGAGAGCTGTCTGGTAAGGAGGAGAATGAAAGAGAAAGATGCTGTTCTTCAGATTTTTCCCCCTGGTTAGTTCTGCCAGGTCCAGCTGAATGGTTCCGTATTTTATCTCCTCCTCCCGAACTGGCACAGTACGATATCCTTCTTCAGGGGAGAGACAACCCGGATCTACATACCTGGATACATCATATTTTTCCCAATCTTTGAGAGTAAACGGAGTAGGGGGTACGCAGGAATATCCAAAAATTCGGTATTTATCGAATTTTATGGAGCGCGAATGCAGATATTCCCAGATCCCGCTATGGCCTGCTTCTAATATTGAGGACTCAAAATTTCTGGTATCATCATTTCCCAGTATCATTAAAACCTGTGGATAATGAGATTTCAAGCGCTTCCGAATCTTACTAAATTCCGGAATAAGAAATTGGGAAACAAAATCATTCTCAGCTGACTCAGACTTTTGAAGGGTATAGTATGGGTGAGGAAGCAAATCTCCACCTAAAAAAACCGCCGCGGGTCTATCAGACTCTATTAGCTTAATAAGACGTCGATAGCGGTTTATTTTCCCATGTAAATCAGATACGAATAAAAATTCACTCATGCGGATATCAGAATTCTTCAGCTATTCTGGGTACTTTTCCGGGTTTATAAATTATACCCCGCCCGGATTTACCCTCAATTTTAATTGGCAGGTATTTTTGAAAGTGCAGATGTCGGAGAAACCGGGTTTTTCGGATTGGTTTTTGACTTTTGAGCCATTTCCAGTTGATAAAATCAGCATGAGGCCGTCCCTTTATATAAAAATATCCCAGCCTCAGAGATATGAGATTATGAAAAAAATGACTTCCCAGGGAAGGTTCAATTTTTAAATTATCGAAATGTGATTCAATAAGTACTTTGACTCTGGAAACCTGATACCAATCTACCGGTATTCCTAACCAGGGGTCTGAAGTTCCCCAGCGGCCGAAACCAATGAGAATAAAGTGTTTATCCTCTTCAATAAAAGTTTGATTCAATTGTTCAACTTCCTGGGCAATATACTGGCTCTGCGCCAGATCAAAATGCTCCGGATCAAGATAGATAATATCCTGTATATTCTCTATGCTTCCATTTCCGATAGCATGGCTGGTAAAGCAAATAGAATCTGTGATATCTTCTGGATTTATACTTATATCCAGCCTCTCACCACCTGCCACCATCGGTCGGATCTGCAAAATATAAAATTCCGGTTTTGTGCTGCTATCCCGGCAAAGATTAACTGCAAATTCAATTTCTACATGGGTACCCAGAGCTCATAGTCCCAATAATAAGAGTTCATTGATGATCTCGGGCAGCGGAAATATCTTGTATTTCAAAATATTGGCAAATGTAATTACCCGGGGCCCTTCAATCGCGAGGGAGTCCTGAATTACCTGATCCTGCTTGGAGTAGGTGCTTCCGACAAAATAGAGTGTGCCATCTTTTTCAGCCCGATTCAGATCCACTTTTTTCAAACTGAAATTTTCGTTACTGTTTATTTTTAAAGCCTGGTTTCTCAAATCCAGGGCGAGAAATTGAGTCTGAGAATTTTCAGAGAATTCCTCAGCTGACCCATAGGGGAGGTTCATGCCGGGATGTTGTGGTGAAAAGCGGTAAATCCTCTCACCATCCATGATAATCTTTCCCAGTCCCAATGCCAGGTGGACAATCCCTTCGTCGGATTGCATGGGATCAAGGGGATAATAATTAAAAGATTGGGCAACACCGGATACCACCGGATAATAGAGTTCTTCGTGCTGGTGCCCGATACATTGCTGAACAATGACCGCCATTTTTTCTTCTTCAATCCGGTAATCGGTGTTTTTCACATATTCTTTGGGCTGGCGGTAAAATACGGATGTATAGATGAGTCGGATAGCATCCATAAGTTGCTGTAATCGGGTATCTATATCCGGATGACTATTGGGCAACATGAAGGTTTTGTATAGGCCGGCAAAGGGCAAGAGTTGGGAATCTTCCAATAAACTGGAAGAACGGACCGCCAGGGGATAATGAACTCTCTCCAACAGGGTATACAGATGTTTGACTATCTGATCCGGAAGACTGGCTCCCAGAAATTTTTTTTCCAGACGTTTCTCATCATTAATTCTAATGGCAAATTCCTGTAATTTGTTCAATTCCATGAATTCTTCGAATACTTCTGTCCCAATCACAAATGTCTGTGGAGTTTTAATTTCCACATTCTTGAATTGTTTGAGAATCGGATGATTTGCTAAAGCTGCATTCAGAAAGGCAATTCCACGTCCCTTTCCCCCCAGAGATCCACTTCCCACCCTGACAAATGTACTGTCTGCATAAAATTCCGAACTGGTAAAATCTTTTATTACACCTTGCTGAATGCCAACCATTAAATTATGTATGGAGGTATGAATATATTGCCGTAATTGTTCTATATCAGGAAAATCCGAAACCTTGATGGGGCGGATCTCATCCGCCAGGGCAAATTCAGTTCGGGCTCTTAACCAGATAGAAATATGATTTCGCATGGCATGGAATTCCAGGCTACTCGCGGGAATCTCTAAGATTCTCCGGGCGAATTCATTGAGATTTTTAGCCCGACAAATTTCATCGCCATTATCTGACCGGAAAATAAAGTCACCGAATCCAAAATGATGCAGAATAAAAGCTCTCATTTTCAGCAAGAGATTGGGAGAATTTTTATTGATAAAAGTGGCATAATGTTTTTGAGTCTCCTTTTGCCATTTCTCCTCTGCGGATTGTATTAGAATGGGCAGATCCGGTATTTCTGTCTTGGCAATTTTGGCTAATTGGAATCCTGCTTTTTCTTCTAGTTTACCCTTACGGGGAAATTTCAGGTCACAAATGATACCCAGCAGATTATGCTGGTAGGTTTGCACGATCTCAATCGCCTCTTCGTAAGTTTCGGCTATGAGGATTTTCGGGCGGGCCCGCATTCTTAACAGACGATGCAGGGGATTTACGCCATCGGCAATCAGATTGCGGGTTTGAACCATAATTTCGGTATAAATATTGGGCAGGTATAGAGAGACGTATTTAGGTGAATCTTCTATCAGCAGAATTACCTGCACGCCCTGGACGGCATCAGCGGGGGCGTTTTTTATATCTTCTACATACTTAATGATGGCCAGCAGAATTTTTGATTCTCCGAACCAGTAAAACACTTTATCAATGCTCTGTCCCTGGCGTATCCTTTTTAAAAGGAGTGGATCGAGAGGATCGTATGAAAGTAAAACGACCGGTTTGCTGGCATCTAATTCCTTGACTTTCTGACCAAACTCAACGGGATTCATGTCGGCCAGGCGGGTCATGGTAATCACCATATCAAACGGTTCACGTTGCAAAGCCTGCAGCGCTTCTTCAGCGGTGCTTACTTTAGTGATTCTTGGGATATAATGTAAGTTTAGGTCAATATATTCACTAAAAATTCTTTCTGCAAGGCGTCCATCCTCCTCCAGGACGAAGGCATCGTACAGACTGGATACCAGTAATATCTCTCTGACGCGAAACTTCATCAGATCATGAAATCCAATGAATTTCGGTATAATTTTGGGTGTGGATTCGGAGCGAATCATTTTCCCTGATAATTTCTTTTTAGGAAGATAATCTGATTTTTTCCGGAAAGCAATTTTCCATTCTTAAGGCATACTTTTTTAACCTGAATATTTCACCACGCCAAGTTTATGATCCGGCTACTGACGGACGCAAAGGATATATACTGATATATTCTGCTTAAAAGTCAACGATACCGGTTTCCAGTCACCGGATACCGGTCATACATGGATCTGGTATCTAGTATTTTAATTCCAAATTCCGAATTCCAAAATTTGAATGACTATCTTTGTCAAAACCGCTTTACATGATTATTATTAAGCGTATAAGCCCCGCAATTCAGCGGCTTTGGTTACATTGTCTATAGCCAGAAGAAATGCAGCAATGCGCATATCAACTTTATTTTTCAAAGAGGTTGCCAAAACTTCATCGAAAGCTTTTTTCATGATCTGTTCAAGCTCTTCATTGATACGTTCTTTCCGCCAGTAATACCCCATTCGGTTCTGTACCCACTCCAGGTAAGAGACGGTGACACCCCCTGCGTTGCACAGAA
>CBDUVK010000248.1:0-4670 GCA_965370645.1 uncultured bacterium | reverse complement strand
ATCAGGAGACAGATAGTTTTAATCTTTTAAATAGAGATTGTTTAAAATGGTCTTGCAAGAGGGAAAAAAGACGACGAATTTGGTCTTTGACATAGACATATGGCTTCAGGGCTAATGATAGGGCAATTTCCGGGTTCTTTTTCAGGTGCCGGTAGATTCTGCCGAAATTAATGGCAACTGCGGTGCTGAAAGCGAAAACTGAGGTCTTAAAAAAACCTCTGACTTTTAATTTTCCCTGCGGCATCCGATGGGTAAATTCCCGGACGCTCGCCTCGATATTAGCTCGAAGTCGTTGCCGCTCTTCCGGAATATGGTGAATGGCCTCCTGACGCCTTTTACTCAGGAAGTCCTGGTGGGAAAAGTAGTAGGTTTGATAGCGGGATCCACTTTTTGCCGGACACTGCTTCCTAACCGAACAGATGGCACAAACAGTTAAATCAAAGCAAGCTTTATGCCGCTTTCGGGCCGGAACCGAAGAGACACTCTGGTAAGGACAGCTTACCTGATACTGTGAGTCAGATTGCAGTTCAATCCTAATATCAACTTTGCAGCGATTGCCCCTGACTGCAGTTTGAATACCGATAATCTCCAGTTCATCTAACTTTTTATCAACATTCTCACTGCCATAGCCCCCATCAAAATGAAGCTCCTCTAAATCCGGTGTTTTCTCCGTGAGCCGGTCCAACCTCCCCTCCAGGATCTTGCTATCATCAATGTTGTTGGGATGAACTGACACATCATGAATTAAATCAATGGGATTCTCCGGATGCGTGGTTTCTGCCAGGTTGATGCTCTGACCCCGACTCTGCTTATCATTTTTCTTGCGATAGGTAGCATCCAGATCATCGGGGGACTGCACACAACCGCTACTTAATTCCTCCTTCTTCCTGAGCTGTATCCTCTCCACCTTCCGGGTAAAATGCTCGCTGAACACTCGCTCAAAGGTGTGAAATATCTCACGGTCGGCATAAAGAGGTTTTAGGGTCTGGTCTATCCAATCATAGAGCTGGGCTAGTTTATCGAACTCATGCGGAAGGTCCTCGGCACTCAATCGGTAAATATACTGTCCCGAACTTTTTCCCAGGTAGCTGGAAAACCGTTCTTTGAAACGGGCTTTATCCTCCTCGGAGAGTACGCGCCAGATCCGCAACACCAGCTCTATTAACAACTGCATGCGGGTATAATTGCGAATATGGGAAGCTGCCAGGAACGAATCGGTCCGCTGAATGGTTGTTTTGATTTTCAAATCCTTTAATTGCCGGGCAGTGAGATGATCAAATACCTTCTCCAGCAAGTTCTCTCCGGACTGGATGAAATGCTCGTTCAAACGGTTCAAAAAGTTGAACAAACTGGCCTGACAAAACGGCAATTCATCCAGACGTGACAGGCCTAGGGCCGCCTTGGTGAGTAGATTAAACTCTATCTGCTCAAACAACTCTTCGAAGGTCCACCCATGGCGATGTTGCAGGAAGATGGCCGAGACCATCGCATTCACCGGCGCATTGGGTCTACTCCCATTCTCCGAATACAGACCGGCAAAATCCTCTTCGGAAATCCGGGAATAAATTAACTGGTAAAACAGATATTCCTCGGATTCCTTGAGCCTCTGTTGCATCCTGGGGGAGAGCTGATGATAAAATCCGAATAAATCGGGTTGTGTATGAGCGGTATTTTTCTTAAACATAGGAAAGGCCTGAGTGATAAATTGATAGGAGGTTTTTCCTTAATTTACTCTGTTTAACTAAGTGATGCAAAAATTTTGTATCTTTAAGAAAATAAAAAACTAAGACTTTTTAGAGTGAACTCATTCATTATTAATTTTAAATTGCATTACCATGCCCCCACCCCTTGACAAATTCCTTCAAATTTCGTAAACTTTAGATACATGTCTGATAATAAGTTTTCCCCAGATTGCGATTTCAGCCATAATATATCATGCCATCAACCACTACATTACGCCTGTATGGTGTCTGGATCGGGCATTCGTTCCCTAAAAATATTTCTCACCAAGATGATTTTATTGATTTTACTCATTCTGAGGAAATGGGTAGATAGAATTAAATCTTTATGATTTTTTTAAAAATATTGCCAATTGATTAGTTTTGACAAATCGGGGCCATTGAAAATGATCCGGTTTTTGAATTTGACATGGCAACCATTCTATCAAAAAAATACTTTTGTGTTTTTTGATGAAGGAGATCTTTACAAAACCGAAAGTTGAGATTAATGTAGTCCTGTTTTAACACGGGTGGATCCTTTTTGTATGGTAGAGGCGACAGGAATAATAAAACACCATCAATATAACAGGAGGTATTAAAAATGCAGGCAAAAAAACCGATTTACCAGCATTTATATTTTTTCACTGGTTTAACATTCCTGCTGCTGCTCATAATCTGGCCCAATCCCGGACTGGCCCAGTTGCTACCCGCAGATACCAGCCGTATTCTGAAAGATGCCCGGATCACTTACCAGACCCGGACCAACATTCCCCAGAAGATAGTCAATATGGATGTAATGCCCACGTTTCTGATCCAGCGCAAGGAGACTCTCACAAATCAAAACCTGGAGCCGGTTTTGAAATCATTCCTGGTCGAGAACAACAGTATTCTCTCGGTAAAGGCAGATGATTTGAAACTTATTTCTGCTGAACAGCGACGGGGAAAATGGTACGTTAAATTTCAGCAGTATTTCAAAGGTGTCCCGGTTTATCGCTCCCAGGTAAGTTTCGTTACCAGCGAGGAGGGGCGGATCCAGAGCTACGGATCTTCTTACCGGCCGGACATCACAATTAATACAGATCCCAGATTGACTGTGAAGGAGGCGGTGGAAGTAGCCCGTAAAACTTATGATTCGAAAACCGGCCGGGGGCTCCTGGGTAAAGATGATGAGTTGATTATCTATCCAGAGGAGAATGATTCAGAAATCACATACCGACTGGCCTGGAAATTCCTCCTATTTACAGAAAATCGCGACCCGGAAATGGAGAAGATATTCATCATTGACGCCCTTACTGGCCAGGTATTGAAAAGTTACCAGGCCCGCTTTCCGGGCGCTAGTGCCGAAGGACAGGTGCAGGGGGAGATTTATCCGGTCAATCCCACTACCCCGGCCATTTCCACCAGGTCACTGGCTCATGCCTATGTCGAGATTCAGAATATCGGACTCTTAATCACCAACTCCAATGGTCACTTTTATCAGGGCCTGCCCTGGTGGTGGCAATTTATCAGTTTCTATCAGGCCACCTTTCGACTCGAGGGGCCTTACGCGCGGGTCCGCAATAACAATGGCAACCATTACACTTTCAACCAGACTTGCAACATCAGTTCCAACTGCAATCATACCTGGACAGCTACCGATCGGGATCATATCAACGTCTTTTATCATATGAACCTGCTGCACGACTGGTACGTGGATCGGTTAAATTACAGCTGGGTGAATGCCTGGGATAACAGTAATCAGTTTCATGCCGAAGTGAACTGGAATTTCAACAATGCCTATGCCGGGGATCCCATACAGTTTGGAACCAATAACTTCGCAAGATCCAGTGATGTGATTTACCACGAGTGTACCCATAATGTCATTTATCATATTTTTGGCGATTATGTTGGCTGGCCAGATGCCTATGAAGAACGCTATGGTTTTGATGAAGGGTTTGCTGATTATTTCGCCGGTGCCATTACTGAAGACCCGGTTCACGGGGAGGGATACGGAGGAACCCGTACCCTGGACAACACAGCACAGTACACAGATAAGGACAGTTACAACATTGAAGGCCACACCGGTGGAACCATCATTGCTGGGGCTGCCTGGGATTTACGGGAATCGTTGATGGCTCGGATGGGGAACACTAACGGCTCCTTGTTTGCCGATAACCTGATTTTCGATGCCCTGTTTCACATGTCAACCCTGCCTCGAAATCACTATTATTCGGATCCCCAGGAGAGTAATTTTTTAACAAGCTTATATATCGCAGATGATGACAACAACAACTTGATCGATGGCGTTCCGCACTTTTATCTCATTCAGCAAGCTTTCGCCAATCACAACCTGCTACAGGCGGAATTGCTTGCCAAAAACAGCTATGACGTATCCACAAATACCATCGGTAATCTGACCGGGGGTGATTTCTACTTCAGCCAGGGTTCCTTCTGGGCGAATAATCTGGGCCAACGTGGGGTGCTTGACCTGGGAAATATCGGTACAACATCACTGGATGATGTCCATATTCCTTTGACGGGTTACAGCCAGTTCGGAGTGCCGACGGTGTTAAATCATACTTATGTTGCATTGGCTCAGCAGGGAGAAGAGGGAAACTATATTGTATTTCGGGTCACAGATCTTAGCGCCGCTAATGACCGGGTTGTGATGGAATACCGTTATCGCGCACCACTGCGTATCGATCCTTTCGCTATTTGTTTAAAATTTCCTGCAGTCTGTGGAGTGATTTTTCCCTGCGATAAATATCCCCTTTTATGTCTTCCGCGCATTATTATACCCGAGAAAGATGTCATCGAAGTGAAATTCCTCCACGAATTTGACCGGATCGTGCTGCCGCTGGATAAAATCTGTCAATATGTCCTGGACTGTCCGGGATGTGGCCCGGATGGCCTATGCCCTGGTTATGAATTTACTTTCCGGGAGATGCCGTTCGAATCGGATGTGGAAGTTTA
>CBDUVK010000247.1:0-4689 GCA_965370645.1 uncultured bacterium | reverse complement strand
ATTTCAGCAATACCATTTTTTGAATTTTCGAATAATTACCAACAATCAATTGATAATAGTAGATTCCGCTGGCATAGTTGGCTGCATTCCATTGCTGACTATAGAAACCAGAATGCAGAAAAGCAGAAAGCAGGGTTTCCACTTCTTCTCCCAATATGTTAAATATCTTAAGTGTCACATCACTACTTTTTGAGAGGTTGAACTCTATCCTAGTGGTCGGATTAAATGGATTCGGATAATTCTGAAACAGACTGAAATGTTTTGCGAAAATCGAATAGTCATTGATTCCCGATATAACGACTTGTCGAATGATCGGGATACATACCAGCGGCATCAACGGATCATTGGTAGGAAAATTTACCTGCAGAGAATCTGTATCATAGGGAATTCCAAAGACTCGCAGTGGTACCTCAATATTCGAAACCGGGGGCACAACACCATGATATGCTAATAGTTTTAACCAGCATTCATCACTGTTACTGATATTATAAGCGAAAAGATATTCCGGTGTCCCTTTTAAAATACCACCTATAGAAAATGTACCCGGAATGAATGCCGAAGTGGAATACAATCCGCCAGCAGCCGGATTGTTGACAGAAAAATCGTTGGCCACATTATATGTCAATCCCGTTATTGTCCCGCTTAACAATGATATTTGAGTGAGATAGGTAGGTTGGCCTCCTCCCGGCGGTTCCCCAAATATCCATAGAAAGGGACCACCCGGAGTATGATCATCATAGGCAGATCCTCCGATAACACTTATACCGAGGGCAGAAATGGGAACCGTTGACAAAACAGAACCCGAACGGTTTATTAAAAGGAGATCGGTATTCCAACCGCCAATCCAAAAACCATCCTCCCCCAAGTCATAAGCAATATGTCGCGGGGTAATCGGAATTGAAATGGTTCCAACTAACTGTTTGGATAGAAAATCCATAATATGGATGATTTGCCCACCTGACACACCATACATGTAAGTCCCATCGAAGACTATCTCTCTCAGACTGGTTATCCCCGGTATAGTAAAAGTCTCTATAAATACTCCTGTTTGATCATACTTTTCAATGTTGGGCGAAAAGGCATGGGTGATGTAAAAGAAAACCCCATCAAATTCACATCCGGAATTATCACTATCTCCCAATTGCACAGCGAGTTGCAGAGACCAGGAGAATGATTCTGATTCATTGCCGGTTATCATTTCGGAAATGTATGCTACCCAGGGAAATGGTGAAGACGATTGATTCACGATGTTTATTGAAATATCTACTGAATCCTGAACACCCACTTCAACCGGATTGGAAAAATTAGGAATAAATTGTACCTGGGGGGAATCTTTATCGACCTTATTGTGAAAATGAAAATCACCAATCTGGTGGATTAAATTGTCTTTGTTTTGCTGACTCAAATATCCGAAGGGGGCTCCCTCAGATGAAGCCTGGCCGAATAGAATAACTGAAGAAAACAAAATGGCAACAATGGAGATAAAGCCCAAAATTCTCATTCGGGTTTATTCTCAATTAAGTTTCAGTAGCAATTTCATTCAATATATAAAAAACAAACAACAGAATTATAATAAATTTTACCAATTAAGGTAATTTAGTCTCCGGAAAAAATGCTTTATTTCACAAAAATAAAGATTACCAAAGTTTTCAGAATGATCGATCAATTATATAAAATCAGACCGGCAATTTTTTATCCCAGGGCTCTTTATCAAAATCTTGTTTTAGAATCCATGGATGGTATGGTGGATCTTCCTTGTTTTCGCGATTTAATTTCCGCTTTAATACGCTTTCATGAATTACAGGTTTGCCATGAGTTTGGGAATTCCATGATCTTACCTTTTTCCGAAAAAGATTTTTAGGAAAACCTTGTCGTGGATCATGCATGATACCATTAACATCCTGCTTAATTTTCACTTCGTATTCCGGATAGATTCTCAATCCGGATGCAACCGCCTGCTGGATCATCCATACCATCGGAATGTCAGATAATTCATGTTCCGGATATCCACCTCCGACATCGGTATGTGCACCACAAAACCACACCTGCTTCATTTTTTGATATTCTTTAATCATGGGATCCCACAAAACCGGATGGAAGGTTTTTCTCTCGTCGTCAATTGCAAGGGCCTGATAAGCATTCTCTACACTCTCACTCAGGGTAAAATTGTGAAAGCGGTGTTTAAAGAAAGGTAATTTATCAAGAACCACATCCACAGCCCTGAAAGGGACTCCCAGTGCTGCCACCGTATCCCATACGCCCAGGAATTTTACACGGGTCCAGATGGTATGGTGTTTTGCAATGAATTCATCAGCTTTCTGCTTCCTTCGATCAGGATTAGAGGTCTTGTAGATTTTATATGCCTTTTTTATCAACTCCGATCTTGATTTGGGTAAGATTCCAAAATAGTGTATAAGGGAAGACAGACTCCGGACTGTTGCTGCTCCCCTGCTAAATCCGAACAGATAAATCTGATCACCGGCCATATAGTTTTCAAAGATAAATTCATAGCATTCCATGATATTTTTTGATATCCCCATTCCCCCGGCATTGCCCGATACCTTCCGCCAACCGGTACCCAGTCCCCGGTCGTAAAAAGCAACTTGCCTGTCAGTTCTATCTTCGATCATATTAAATAATTTATATACATTGGTATTATGGCTGGTCCCCCCTTCCTGACCGGTGCCATCGGAAAAGACCACGATATTTTTAGACATGATTTAACTCCTCGTATATGGTTCAAAACATGATTTAAGTCATTTTTCTTCATATCATAATTGCTGCACCATCGCCCTCACTTCCTCGGGTCTCAAAACTCTTAAAGGATTTCCACCCGAGGCCAACTGGGCATGGGGAAATTCCTTGAATTTTGTCCAATCTCCTGCCCATTCCAAACCGGAATTTCTGATTGCTGCACCGTATACCTGCCAATGGGGATGCCTTTTTTCCCACATAGCCTTGCCACCCACCAATGGAACAGCATCGAAGGCACGACGGAAATTATGCCAGGACTCACCCGGACCGGCAAAGGTAACATGGGCGCCCAGTTCACCCTCTTGGGGTCCTATTTGAACCAGGATTTCGGCAAGCTCAGCGAAACCTCTATTTCTCAGCGAATCAACTTTCTTCCGGATTTGAGCACCGGTACGCGATTGCCGGTAGAGCCGGGCCTGCTCTTGGGGGCTGCGATAAGTACAGTAAATGAGTATATCCACCCCTCTCTGATCGCAATAGATTAAAACCTGATCAGCATTCTGCTGAAGTTCTTCGACTAAATCTGAAATTTTTCTGGAAGCCATAAGCTCCTCCCTGCAAATTTATTTTAAGATATATGGTTATTTATGATTTCTAAAAAACTGTCCTCGAACTGCATTCCATCTGCAATTCCTGCATGAGCTCTCCTAGCAAGTAGGCTGCTGCAGCATCCTCACTAGAAAACTAAAGTATGTCATTCCGGCATGCTTTTAGCCGCCACGTCAGTGGCCACTTCTGTGGAAATCTATAGTCCTGCGGTAGTGGATTCCCGATAGAAACATTCGGGAATGACAATTCATAACAGTCAGTACAACCGGCTCAGCACCTTAAGAGAGAACAAAGAGCAAAACAACTAATAAATAATAGTAGTCATTGTGAATTCCAAAAAAACCTAGATATCCGCTAACAGCGTAAAATGCTGCCGTCGTTTCATCAGGGGACCGGTAGGTGCCAGGGTAAAATGACCACTGGATTGACCCCAGCGCCCCTTGAAATGTAACCATAGATGTTTTTTCCTGGGATCAAATTCTTCTAGTTGATATCCCAACTGATTTCCCTTTTTTATCTGATCGGGAAAGACAAGCACATCAGGACTGGCCACTTCAAAAAAGTTTGCCAGAAAAATATGTTTTTTCCTGACCGGCTGAAAAAAATTAGCATGCGATCCCAGAGCAGAAATCACCATTGTCCGATTATCCTGCTTCGGTACATTTTGCCAGACTCTCTTGTGGGGTTTGTTGTGAGAAGATAGAATTACCTCACTGGGGTGACTATCCTGATAATCCGCGAAGTGGACACTAATCCCTTCCCAATCTCCCTCATGAGTCCACCATTTGCTGGTATCATTTTTGAGCACACCCGCAATCTTATCATCTTTATCCGAGCCTGGCACAAAATTTTCAAGATAAAAAAACCAATATGTGATATAGGCTTCGCCGGTTTTCTTATGTTTAAATCCCCTCACATAGACATGATGAGGTTCACCTTTTTGTACCTGAACTGATTTTTTTACATCGATATCCCCACCGAAGCGGTTAAGATAGGTCAGTTTCTTATTTATCTCTTTATTAAGCATCCACTGAATTTTTACCGACAAATCACTCTGCGAAAATTCGCGAATACTCCCATAGATCAGGCCTTTATCGGACTTTACCTTGATAAGTACCATCAGTTCAATCTGATCTCGTAGAAAGGCTTCGACGCGGGTGGGATAGAACAGATGATGCTTGTGAAGGCCGATGACCGGTGCAAATTCTTCATTCCGGTCAGACCATGCTTTCCAGTTTTGTGCCATGAGGATCTCCTTTTTTATTAACATGCCACCCCTATGGGGTTATTTCAATTAGTTTGCTGGTTCTTTTCTTTGGTATAAAAGTTCTACACAATTATAGACATAGCATCCTTTTACAGTCTTACGTCAGCTTTCCCCAACCA
>CBDUVK010000246.1:0-4719 GCA_965370645.1 uncultured bacterium | reverse complement strand
TTGCCGGGCGATATATTTAAAATGATAAAAGTCCCGTCGATATCGGTACCGGAACCCATGGTGGTTCCTTCGACAACGATATTGACTCCAATCAACGGCTCACCGGTGTTTTTATCGGTCACGAGACCGGCAATCTTACCGGTTGTACCCGCATATATGAGGGAAGATGAAATAAGAAGAGTGAATAAAACAGCGATAAATCTAGAAGAAGCCATAGATTCCTCCGGGGATGGTTCTATCTCTGATCTTTTACAACCAAAATCCCAACTCCGCGAAGAGTAAAGCAAACACGCCACTCCACGATTAGTGTCCAATTTAATTAAAATTCTTAATCAAACAAGTATTATTTTACAAATTGACACCATTATTTATTCCCCTTTCGATCTCATTTTGTAACAATACTCAATCCTTTATTGTGAAGCTAAAAGATGGAAAATTCGTTGGAGAAATAGATGTGAATTTTCATATTGAGTTAACCCGATTAAATATTTATTTTGGAATTTTATTTCAGTCCAGTTAAATTAACTGAAATTTCATTGCCATTTTATACCCATCGCCGCAGGAGTATGAGATGAAAAAGAGACTAGCGATTATAATCGCCATTCTAATTATGTCACAGATCGGTTTCTCACAAATAGCTGAAAAAGTAAGTATATTCTTTTCCGCAGGTGGTACTGCCGCGCAGGAATCGGTTATCGGAAAGAATTTTGTTTTTCCGCAATTAAGCAGAGATACCGGAACAGATTTCGCCACTTACTTCCTGGGTTATGAACCCAATTCCGAGAATATACAGGAATATTGGCACAATGGATTTAATTTAGGCGGCGGATTGATCTGGAAATTAAATTCTTATCTTGCTGTATCGACCGATTTTTATTACAACTTTTTTACTTTCAATGAGAGCCGCCTCTCACAAGACATTGGTGCCTTTCTACAAGACACTTCCTTCTTCTCTCTTCCTTACAACGAAAACGGTCTTACAATTTCCCAGGGAACGCTCAATATCTATGAACTCTCTCTCAATCTGAGAGCACAATATCCATTTGAAAAAGTCAGACCTTATATTATTGGCGGCATGGGTTATATGCACATCCGTCAAAATCCTATCAACATTAATTATAATGATGATTTTAATATTTATCCTGGTCCCCAGCAGGCGAGCGTTTCATTCTTCGATCAAATTCCGGGTCAAAAACTGGATGCTCTGATGTTCAATGCAGGGTTCGGCGTTGTGGTACAATTATCCAAAAATGTGCAGCCTTTTCTGCAGGCGAATGGTGTTCTCGGATCGACGACTGGCCAAAATACCATTTATTACAATTTAAAATTTGGATTTGCTTTTACTCTAAGATAGCGGTATTGAGGTTTTTTAACTGGCGTACTATAGACTCAACCAGAATTCAATCTAATAAACGACACTCCATTCATTTCGTCCTTTAATTGAGAAGCACACTTCACCATTCTTTCAAGCTTATCATATTGGTCCTATCATTACCACATATACCTGCTTTTTAAGAATACTGGTATGGGTTCAGGCGCCATAAGGGTATCCGCCTCACCAAGATCAAAAAAAAGTCTATCATAATCAACAAGTACGACAACATTTTGTTTCACCTCTTCAAACGCCTCAGCATAAGTATTCCACTCATTGGTATAAAAATTCTTTAAATTATCAGAATAGAAACGTTTCTGGAATTCTTCTGCCAGAAATTCTTTGATTATATCCTCATACCCGGCTCGGATATTCTTATTTTTATCCACCGCTTCTCTCTTCGCATCCTCCAGCAGCAAATCATTTCTGATCATATCAATAATGGCCTGGCTCATCCGGTTACGAGTCTTCAGATAGGGACGATGAAGCGGCGGCATTTTTTTGAGGCGATTCAAAAAATCAGCTACCCGCATCTCCTTATCAGAGAAACGTACGAGTACTTCATCCAAAACATGATCCACACCAAATTCAATTTGTTTCAAATCTCCAATTCTCACCGGCGGTTTGAATAAGTCGGCTTCAGAATATCGATCTCCCATCACCTGCTGAGTTGCATTCACCAATACATCCAATACACGATTATTCACTTGAATTTTTTCATTTCCAGCCAATTTACCAAGATATTCACGAACCGCTCGATCGGCCTGACGGTTACGCAATATCTCATTAATCAGATCAATTTTAGTTTGGAGGGCCATCTCTGCATATTGCTCATCCTGTAGAATGTCGGTGACTTTGAGGATGTGAAATCCATAAGCAGATTGAACAGGCTTTGATATTTCCCCGATTTGCATTTCATAAACACCTTGTTCCAGCCGGGCATCCATATCTCCAAAGCTAATATAGCCGAGATCCCCGCCGGTTTCACTCAAGCTGGAATCACTGTAAATTTCTTTTGCCAGGGATTCAAATGACTCCCCCTCAGATAGTCTCTTTGTCAAAACTTCCGCTTCATCCAAATTTTCCGAAAAAAGATGCTGAATCCGGATTTTCGTATTAAATCGCCGGAGCGATTCCACCAGGTCTTGCTCATCAATTTTAATATTGTTCAGAAATTTTTGATGAAGATGGGCTTTGATGGTCTCCTGATTTTTAATATACTCTATTCTATTCTGTATGACAGGATCTTTAACCAGATGTACTTCACAAGCAGCCAAATAATAATATTTTTGCTGGACTAAATATTCAACCTGGCTCGTTCGGGCCTTCTTCATAGGGGTTCGGATCCCATACATCGGGTTGAGTATAAAGCTTTTTTCAAAATCCTGAAAAGTAATCTTCTCTCTTCCGACCCTTGCGACAACGAAGTCCTGAGTTGAATCCCGGGCACAATTCAACAGTGATGCAATAATCCATAAGAAAACGAGAAAATATTTACCCATAAATAATATCCGAATTTGATAGTGCTAATTTTGTTATGGACGAAAACGTCTCAATTGCTGATAAAGTTCAGCTGCCGGGCCAAAATCTGGCACGATCTTTAACGCTTGCTCTGCATAAGCCAGTGCAGTGGGATAGTCATTTTTATTTGCGAACGCCGCCGCTAGTCCATAGTAAATGGTGGCCTCAGTAGAAGTGTTCTTTTGATTTCCCAAATAATTTTGCGCTTTCTTTAAATGTTGGATTGATTCATCGAATAAGCCTAAATTGATCTTGATCATTCCTAATTCCAGCCGGGAATAGAGATATTCGGGATTAGATTGAATTGACAATAAATAGTGACGCGCTGCATCATTGAGCAAATTTAACTCCTTATACATTCTGCCCAATTGATAATGAGCATAAAAATTAGTCGGATATTCTTCAAGTATGGTCTTGTAGGTGGTTTCGGCTTCCCGGTATCGACCCTGTTTCTCAAAAAGAAATGCCGTTCGATAGCATGCATCATCCCAAACAATTTTTCTCTGATAGACGTCATCTACAACAGCTTTTAGCTTTTTATCAGCAGCACCCAAATATTTAACCGGGACATTAAAATCCTGAAAGGGCCATTTACCGGTGAGATTTTGAATGGATAGATCTGCATAGGCAAGATCCAACCAGCAGATGTGCAGGCTATCAGGATTGTTTGGAAGCAATTCTGAAGGCATGGAAGAAGTGATATTTACCCTCAGTAAATCTAATTCCAGAATTTTGCGAACAAATAAATCCGAAATTAAATAATACCCCTCCATATTGGGATGCAGATGTTCCCAGAATAGTGCGTAACCGGGAATATTAAATTCACTCTTAGTTGAAAAATAGCCATCGGATGAAATAAAAGGGACTTTCGATTTTTTACATACTTTTTCAATTATCTGATTAATCCGGGAAGGCGCTCGAAATTTAAGAAGATCCCCATCCCTGGCCAAAGATAAATGATAGCGGGCCTTGTTCAACTTCTGTTCTTCCAAATAATATTTTCCCAGCCAATAGTTCACCAGAGCATGGGTTGAATCTTTCTTATATAACTCCCAAAAATCTTTTTCATTGTGGCTTTCATTGGAGGATTGCTCTAGGAGTTGATCTATCTGTAGTTCATGAATTTCTTTAGCATAGGAAAAAGGTTGAAATAATAGATTTGAGGTTACATCACTGACAATCACCGGAATTTTATTCTTCTGAAAAATATCTATAATATCTTCCAGGTTATTCCGGAAATCCCGGAAAACACGTTTTGCATCAGCCGAATTCAACTGGATCTCGCTTCCCTGCGATACATCGCGCATCAGGTTTTTTTCCGGTAAGGGTGTTTTCGGGGAGATTGAAGATTCGATCCATCGTCTCATCAACTGATAAGTTCTAACCTTGCGTAATTGATATTTGAGGGAAATGAGAAATGAAACTTTTTTTTCCAGATAGGTGGCGCCAACCCCATCCGGGCCGTAAAATTCATTATGCCCCATGTAGATCAGAATGAGATCCGGCTGATATTGCAGTAATTCACCTGCAAATTGTTTTATGACATGACTGTTAATGGCACTGGCTCCGAAATTGATGACTTCAATCTCTCTATCGGGAAAAAGTTGGCGCAGTTGGCGCCGGACAATTCCGGGAATATTGCTGGTCATCTGATAGGGTGTCCCAAACATGCTGGACCCACCCAAACAGAAAACTCGAAACAGTTCGGGATTTTTTTCTTTCTTAAAGAGTGAGGGCTTAAATTCAGGAATTAAATGCGCATTTATAGGAAAATAATCTTTTAAATAGCCCCGATTAATCTGATACCATTCAATATTATCATAAGA
>CBDUVK010000245.1:0-4731 GCA_965370645.1 uncultured bacterium | reverse complement strand
GGCAGGGATTTTGGAGTAAATACAATTTACTCATTAATACTTACACATTCTATATTCATTATTCGTTATTCTTAATTCCTGCGCACCTTTATGCCTCTATACCTTTATAACTCTATACCATATACCTTTCTCCCTGCTTTCTGCTCTCTGCTTTCATATTTCAGTCAACTTCGATGTTCTATATTCGTTATTCGGTGTTCCAAGCATTCAAATTAAAAATTCTTCCATAACCTGGAAAGTTTGCAGCTATTTGAGTGCTCGGTTCATTATTTAATATTCAATATTCATCTTTTATTGCCTAGGACAAACATGTCAGCCCTACGGGCTTTTGTTTTTGGGAGGGATTCCTTAACCCCCGAATAAATTCGGGGGCTATATATATTTCATCCCTACGGGATTAAATCATTTTTCCTGCAGATAATTGTCATCTCCTGCCGGCCTATTTCGGGACGACACATGAACCTCGAAATTCGTTCTTTATTTTAAAATTCTTCGGCTTCGTTCTCCCGGCCAAGGATCACTGCGCTCAGCCTGTCCGGCGGCGCCAGCCAGACGGGAATGACAGATCTTGCCAACTGCTTACTGCATTCTGCTTTCAATTGTGAAAGGTGAAACGTTAAAAGATAAAGGATAAAGGATAAAAGCTTCCCGATAATATCGCCGTCTTCCAGTCGGCAAATCGGGATGAACCTGTCCCGGGAATGCGGGAATCTTCCAAGATTTCAAAAGGAAAGAAGAAAAAGGATAGAGAATTTAGAAAGAATGAATATCCAACACCGAACATTGAACATTGAAGTAAGCCGAAAGCGGAAAGCAGAGATCAGGAATTAAGTTATATGTTATAGGCTATAAGGTATATGGTATAAGGGTATAGAGGTATAAAGTATAGGGTCTGCGAGTACCGAGTATCCAGTATCGAGCACCCAGTACCGAGCATCGAGTAACGAATACTCCCGACAATGATTCCTCCTTCCAGTCGAATTGTCGGGACTAAATCTTCCACGATTTAGCGAGTAACGAGTATCGAGTAATCACTAACCACTAAATCCTAAATCCTTTTGTATATTAAGTATCATTGGTTTATTTACCCGCTAGAACAATTTTTAGTTTTCTCATTTTCAAAATTACCTTATATTTCAATACACAAAACAGGTTAAAATTCGATGGATAATTTACCCCGCCTATTTCTCATTGATGGATCGGCTCTGTTTTATCGCTCTTACTTTGCCTTTATCCGTAATCCCCTGATCAACTCTAAAGGAGAAAATACGGGAGCGATTTTCGGATTTGCCAGCTCTATTCTGAAGATTCTAATAGAGGAGAAGCCCGACTATCTGGCAGTCGTCTTCGATACCAAGGAACCAACCTTCCGTCATCAGAAATATCCGGAATATAAAGCGACCCGGGAAAAGATGCCGGAGGAGATGGTTGGACAAATTCCGCGAATTGTAGAGCTGGTGGAGACTTTCAATATTCCGCTGTATGAAAAACCCGGCTTCGAAGCGGATGATATCATTGCCACCCTGGCAAAAAAAGCTGAGCAACAGAATATTGAAACCCTGATGGTGACCGGTGATAAAGATTTTATGCAGGTGCTCTCTCCTCTCATTAAAATGTATGTCATTCGCCCCGGTAAGGATGTGGAGATTTTTAATCCCGAAGTTTTGATGGAACGGTTTGAAATGACCCCGGGACAGGTTATCGATTATCTGGCTCTTATGGGAGACAGCAGCGACAATGTGCCAGGTGTGGCGGGTGTGGGTGATAAAACCGCCAGGCAATTAATCAAGGAGTATCAGTCTCTGGATAATCTATACCAGAATCTGGATAATATTTCGAAAAAAGCCCTCTATCAAAAATTGTTGGAAGGAAAAGACAGTGCCTATCTCTCACGTGATCTGGTGACTATCGATTCCGAGGTTCCGGTGAAGCTGGAATTGGATCGCATGAAAATAGAAAAAGGGGATGGGAAGCAAATAAGGCAACTTTTTGAGAATATGGAATTTCGCTCTTTGCTGGAACGCTTAAAAGATTTTATAGATGAAGGGGAAAATCAAAGGGACACGATTGATTCCCAAAAAAAAGATTATATCCTGGTTAATACCCAAAAGCACCTGGATGAACTTCTACATAAGCTGCAAAAATCAGATTTCTTTGTTTTTGACAGTGAAACCACCGGATTAAACGTGTTCGATTCGGAGATCATCGGACTTTCTTTCTGTTTGGAAGGGCATAAGGCATATTATCTTCCCTTAAACGATCCGGCATGCGAGTTTAATCCTGCAGATGCCCTGAAGCAGCTTAAAAAGATTTTTGAATCTGAGAAAATTGGGAAGGGTGGACAGAATATTAAATTTGATGCCCTGATGCTGGATCAACACGGTATTCAACTGAAGAATATGCAATTTGATACCATGGTAGCTGATTACCTTATAAAACCGGGCTCCCGGCAGCACAGTCTTGATACCCTGGCCTATAATTACCTGAATTATAAAATGATTCCGATTGAGAAATTAATCGGCGAGAAGGGGAAGAAACAGAAAAGTATGCGGGAAATTCCGGTCCAACTGGTAAGCGACTACGCCTGTGAGGATGCTGACATCACCTTTCGTCTCAAAGAGCTGCTGGAGGTAAAGCTAAAAAAGACTGAAACCTGGGAACTGTTTAAAAGTCTGGAAATGCCACTGGTCCATGTCCTGCTGCAGATGGAAAAGAGTGGCGTAAAACTTAATGTAGATTTTCTGAAGGAGATGTCCGGGGATCTGGAGACCAGTCTGAAGGATTTGGTGCAGCAAATTTACGCTGATGTTGGTGCTGAATTCAATATCAATTCTCCCCAGCAGCTGGGGAAGATTCTCTTCGAAGAGATGGCAATACATAAGGAACTTGGCAACCGTCGTCCGACTAAAACTGCTACCGGTCAGTATTCAACCTCCGAACAGGTGCTGGAAAAATTTTCCGATCACCCCCTGGTGGGGAAAATCCTGGAATTTCGCAAGTTGACCAAACTAAAATCGACCTATGTGAATGCTCTTCCAGCTCTTATCAGTCAGCGTACCGGACGTTTGCATACCTCATTTAACCAGACCATTGCTGCAACAGGACGATTATCCAGTAGTGATCCTAATTTGCAAAATATTCCTATCAGGACCAAAATGGGACGGATGATCCGGCAATCCTTTATCCCGGGAGATCCTAAAGATTTGATTTTAAGCGCAGATTACTCGCAGATCGAATTACGTGTGATGGCCCATCTGTCCGGAGATCAGGGTTTAAAGGATGCCTTCAGGAAAGGGGAGGATATTCATGCCAGTACCGCGGCGGCCATTTTTAATATCCCGCTGGAAATGGTAGATACAGACCAACGACGCAAAGCCAAGGAAGTCAATTTCGGTATTATTTATGGGATCTCCCAATACGGTTTAGCCTCCCGATTACACATCTCGGTTGAGGAAGCCCGCGAGATTATCGATAATTATTTTGCCCGCTTTCCCCGGGTCAATGATTATATGATACATACGATCGCTTTTGCTCAGAAACACAACTACGTCACGACCATTCTCAACCGTCGCCGCTATATTCCGGAAATTGAAAGCAGCAATGCCAATGTTCGCCAAAATGCAGAACGCATGGCAATTAACGCCACCATTCAGGGCAGTGCCGCGGATCTGATAAAAGTTGCTATGATCAATATTCAAAAGCAGATCGATAAAAAATCCCTGCAAACCCGTATGATTCTGCAAGTTCATGACGAACTGGTATTTGAGGTAAAAACAGCTGAACTTGAGGAGATAAAAACTTTGGTGAAAAAAGAAATGGAGAATGCTATTAAACTGGATATCCCGGTTAGGGTAGATATGGGGGTTGGGAAGACTTGGCTTGAAGCGCACTAAATTGAGTTATAGGGTATATGGTATAAGGTATATGGTATAGAGGTATAAAGGTATAAGGATATAGGGGCAATCCAACCCTCTTTGCCCTTGATCCTTGATCCTTGTGCCTTGAGCCTTAATCTTAATTCCACTAAATCCAAAATCCTATATCCTAAATCCTTTCATGCTATTCATTCAAAAGTCCTTCCTCTTTAAAACTGAAATATTCGTTGCTACCAATGATGATATGATCGATAACCGGAATATCCAGCAGTTTTCCGGATTGGATTAATCTTTGGGTAATATTCTTATCTTCAAGTGATGGCTGAACCTCACCGGATGGATGATTGTGTAATAATATTACCGAAGCCGCGGGTTCACTGATGGCCGGTTGGAATACCTCCCGGGGATGGACCAGTGAAGCATTGAGTGTCCCTTCTGATATTCGCAGGTCTCTTAGAAGGATATTGGCACTATTGAGTAACAACACCATAAAAATTTCTTTTTTAAGATGTGCCAGAATGGGTCCGTATTTTTGGGAAACCATTTCGGGTGAGCTGATTTTGAATTTTTGGGTGGCGGGAAGAGAGGCAATTCTTCGGGCCAGTTCAAAACAGGTGGCCAGGGTAACAGCCTTGGTCATGCCAATACCTTTTACCTGAGAAAACTTCCGGAAATTCAGCTGCGATATCTGATGAAGATCTCCGAATTGATTCATAACAGTTTTAGCGAGATCAACCGCAGTTTGGGTGCGACTGCCGGTACGAAAAAGAATAGCCAGTAATTCTGAATTACTCAAGTATTCGGGACCGAGAGCGACAAGTTTTTCCCGGGGTCTTTCGTTTTCCGGCCAATCTGT
>CBDUVK010000244.1:0-4764 GCA_965370645.1 uncultured bacterium | reverse complement strand
GCCCCGATATCGGCTGGCATATGGATTGGTCGCCGGGATATTTATCGGGATGATTGTTTCATTCCTATTCATGCCTGATTTATTGACTCCCCCTCAAACCAGTCTTAATGATCTATATGGCACAATTGGTATTCACGAAAGTGAATTGCATGTTCTTCAAGAACTATCTATTACTCAAAACACTTACCAGGGCTCTATTAAGGTAAAGTCCTACTGGAATATAGTAGGATTTGAAATAACTTTTAAAACGGCACATGAAACAGAGATTCAACTGGAATATAATAAAGATCTAATAGTTTTTCGGGGTATTACGACACTCGAATCTGAAAGATCAGCTTTCGAAAGCAGCGACAATCTCATCACTTTAACCTCAGCTCAAGAAGGAAATTTCCTCATTCTATTTGAGAAATTATCGAAACACATTTTCCCGCTAACCCTGAATATTAATCAAAATGGAAAAAATATTTTCACCCAGACTTTTACAGAATAAAAAATATGATAGCCAAAACTAACTTTTTCAATTTTGAATTGTAATTTAATTAAAACAAACCAATATCTTAAAGGGGATTGTTATGGAAAATACACCAAAATCACGACAGCGGTCAGCAGTATTGATCGCAGGAAGTACTATTGTTGCTGTTCTCATTCTTTATCTGGCATTCTTCTACCCCTGGCCCGGCGAGGGCGAAGTTAAGGGTACCATCGGTGCGGTCGAGAAATATCGTTCCGACCAGATTAGTGAAGAAGATGTCATCCTGGGTAATCAACTCACTAACCTGACTGCCGCAGAGAAGGCCCAGTTATTTGACATGCTAGCGGTGGAAGACCGGGCATCAGTTTGGGACAGGATGGCTGCCGAGGATCGCAGTAAAATGTTCGATCGCCTCTCAGTCGAAGATCGGGCCAAGATGTGGGACCGCTTGGCGGCAGAAGACCGTACCTCGGCTTACGATCGTCTGTCTGTCGAAGATCGACACTCCATGTGGGATAGAATGTCTGCAGAAGATCGGGCTTCGGCCTACGATCGCCTGTCTGTAATGGATAAAGAGGCTATGTGGGATAAATTATCCGCTGCAGACCGGGAATCCGCCTGGGATCGTATAGCTGTAAGTGATAAAGCCTCTTTCTATGACAGAATGTCTTCAGAAGATCGCTGGGTAGCTTTCGACAGACTGGCAGTCCAAGACCGGACTTCCATGCTGGATAGACTTTCCGCCGCAGACCGCGAAAAAGTGTTGAATGATAAGTTATCTATAGCAGATCGGGCTTCGGTGCTCGATAAGATGGCAGTAGAAGATCGCGCCAAAGTATTTGACCGCATGGCAGTAGCGGACCGAAAATCAGCCTGGGATCGTATGTCCGCAGAAGACCGGGCATCAGCTATGGATCGTCTGGCAGTAGAAGACCGTGCCAAAATGTTTGATCGGATAGCAGTAGCGGACCGTGAAGCAGCCTGGGATCGTATGTCCGCAGAAGATCGGGCATCCGTTATGGATCGTCTGGCAGTGGAAGATCGCGCCAAGATGTTTGACCGTTTATCCGTAGAAGATAGGAAAGGTGTTTGGGATCGCTTAGGGATTGAAGACCGGGCCAGCGTGTGGGATAGATTGAGCGTCGAAGACCGGGCTTCTGTTCTGGATAGGATGGCTGTTGAAGATCGTGTTTCTATCCTGAACAAAATTTCCATGGAAGACCGTAAATCCATTGAAGCCAAACTATCGGTAGAAAACTAAAAATTTGATTCAAAAAACGACCGTCTTTTATATGGAAGAGGGGAGCAGGATATATGCCTGCTCCCTTCCTCCATTTTCCGAGGGAAAAATAAAACAGCTTTTCTATGAAGATCTCAGCTTTAAACTATATTAATACTAACTTTTTCATTGGATTTTACCTGATTCTCTTCTGGATAATCAAACCATTACCTGCTCAATTCCACACACTTGAGACGGCAAACCTCCAAATTGTGTATTATGACCAAGCACACCGTTACCTGGTCCCCCATTTAGCCCGTTGCTATGAAAATTCATTTCGTTTCCACCAGGAATTATTTAATTATGAATCCAAAGAAAAAACTACCCTTTTGCTGCACGATCTCAACGACTATGGTCACGGGGGACCTTCCACCATGCCCTGGAATTTCCTCAACATCGGCATGGAGCCCTTTGATTATGTTTATGAAACGCACCCCACCAACGAGCGTATGAACTGGCTCATGCATCACGAGCTGGTTCACCTGGTTACCATTGATAAAGCATCACGGTCGGATAATTTTTATCGTAAAATTTTTTGGGGTAAAGTAATGCCCAAAGAAGAGATCCCTCTGAGTATGATTTACAGCTATCTAACCAACCCACGCTGGTATTGTCCCCGCTGGTACCATGAGGGGATCGCGGTTTATTTAGAAACCTGGATGTCCGGTGGAATCGGCAGAGCATTGGGAGGATATGACGAGATGGTCTTTCGCACAATGGTGAGGGATAGCAGTTATTTTTATGATGTGGTAGGACTGGAATCTGAAGGCACTACGATCGATTTTCAAATCGGGGTCAATTCATATTTGTACGGCACACGTTTTGTTAGCTATATGGCCTATCAACACGGACCCGAACAAATTATTGCCTGGTTTAATCGCACCCCGGACAGCAAGCGATACTACGCAACCCAATTTAAAGAAACATTTAACTCAAATCTGGATGAATCCTGGTCCCAATGGATTAACTGGGAAAAAGAATGGCAACAAAACAATCTATATACAATTCAGCAGTTTCCAACCACACCTTACAATAACATCTTGCAACAATCCCTGGGTTCGGTATCCCGGGCGTATTACGACAGCACAGAACAACTTTTATATACCGCGATTAATTATCCGGGACAGTTAGCGCAAATTGCCAAAATAGATTTGGAGACAGGATCCATTGAAAAAATATGTGACGTGCCCTCCCCCGCACTGTATTATGTTACTTTCCTGGCCTACAATCCGAAAAATCAGAAATTATTTTATACCACCCAGAATAACCGGGGTTGGCGGGATCTGAATGAAGTTGACATTCGAACAAAGAAATCCAGAATTTTACTCAAAGATACCCGCTGCGGAGACCTGGTCTGTCATCCCATCGATCAATCGATCTGGGGTGTACAGCATCATAACGGGTATTCCAATGTTGTACTTTTTCCACCCCCCTATAAGGGTTGGATTGATGTTCTTGCATTGCCCTACGGTAGAGATATTTTTGATCTGGATATCTCGCCTGATGGGAAGTATCTATCCGCTGCCCTGATCGAGATATCAGGAGAACAAAAACTTATTCTAATGGAAATCGATAAACTTTTAAACGGAGATAGCTCCTTCGAGGTTTTACATGAATTTGTGAATAATTCACCGGCCAATTTTGTTTTCTCACCGGAGGGGAAATATCTGTACGGCACCTCCTACTATACGGGTGTATCGAACATCTGGCGTTACGACCTGCCCAACAAACAGATGGATATTGTCACCAACTGCGAAACCGGGTTTTTCCGGCCTCTTCCCTTCAAAGAAGATACCGTAATCACCTTCCGCTACACCGGTAAAGGATTCGATCCGGTCATCGTTCCGGTGCAAGAGCTGCAGGATGTTAATGCCATCTTCTACCTGGGACAGGCTTCGATCAATAAATATCCGGTCTTGAAAGAATGGATTGCGGAGTCACCTGCGGCAATCAATATCGATTCTTTAACCACTTATCAGGGCGAATATAAGCCTATCAAAAATGTAAAACTTGCCTCTGCCTACCCCATCATTGAAGGTTATAAAGCCTATACTTCTTTTGGATTTCATGTCAACTTAATGGACCCGTTGCTCTTTCATCAGCTGGAGCTGACAGGATCCTATTCCCCCACGGATCGATTAGAAACAGACGAGAAATTTCATGCAACCCTGAAATACAATTACTGGCCCTGGAAATTCTGGATCAGTTACAACCATGCCGACTTTTATGATTTATTCGGACCTACCAAAACCAGCCGTAAAGGAAGAGGTGGCGGTGTTCAGTATTTTCGCTACCTGATCAATGACCGACCCAGAACATTGGATTTAACCCTGAATATTGCGGGTTTCAGTGGTTTGGAACGATTACCACAATATCAGAATATTGAAGTTTTTCACGACCGGTTTTTATCACTCAATGCAGATTTGAAATACTCCTATCTGCTGAGATCTCTGGGTGCGGTTGAAAAAGAGGAAGGATTTCTCAGTCACTTAACCGGTACCGCCCATTATGTCCCATCGGATGTCATTCCAAAAATATTCGGAAGGTATGATTATGGATTTCTGCTGCCCTGGAATCATTCATCACTCTGGCTCAGAACTGCCCTGGGTTTCGGGATAGGCAGCAGATTTGAAACCCTGGCCAATTTTTATTTCGGCGGTTTCGGCAATAACTGGGTGGATTATCAGGGATTCAGCCGCTACCGGGAATATTACAGTTTCCCAGGCGTAGACTTGAATGCTATCGGGGGAACTAATTTCTCCAAAATCATGCTGGAATGGACCTTGCCACCGGTCCGTTTTAAACGCTATGGGATGCCAAGTTTCTATCTGCGCTGGGCCAGACTGGCAGTTTTTTCGACTGGTCTGATAACCAATCTTGATAATGATTCATATCGAACCACTGCCCTTAATATTGGAGGACAGCTGGACTTCCGTCTGATCACTTTCTCCCATTTAAAATCGACTTTCTCCCTGGGATATGCAGTGGCCTGGCAGGAAGATCAGAAACCTAC
>CBDUVK010000243.1:0-4770 GCA_965370645.1 uncultured bacterium | reverse complement strand
CATGATTGATATCGGCAAACCACTCACTATGGGCCGCCATAAATTGCCGGTTTTTAAGCCAGGCGATTCCTGCCGGATTCCAGTAGAGTGCGGTCACATCATTAGCCAGACCGGTAAAGGTGCCGGCCATGGCTGCGGCGCGGGGACCGATACCAATTTTCAGAAATTGGGCAGCTGAGGTGCCTGCCTTGGAAACCGCCAGGGAGGGGCTCACCCATATGAAATTAAGTAAGAGACAAACAAATACTGAAAGAATTCTAAACATAATACAAACCAAGATTTATTATAGTCTTTTTTATTATACCTTACCCTTGTGCATAATAGACAAACTGTCAACAAGTATCTCTACATTCATGGATTCCCCGTCTGGCGCCGGACGACAGGCCGCCGGAAGAATGCGGGAATGACAGGTAAGATTGCTGTCATTCCCGAGGTTTTTTGTCGGGAATCTAAAATTATTCTTAAATATCATGTTCTTAACATTCATATTTTATATTTTGTACGATGGTTTATAGCTTGGTTTTGTCATCAGCGAATGATGACAAATTTCCCGATTTCCTTTTTACCATCGGCTGTCTTGACCACATAGACATAGAGACCATAAGCCACATTGACATCGGCATCATTCTGCAGATCCCAGAATTCGCTATCAGTTGTACTATTATGATGAAGCGTTGTCACATAGTCTCCCGATGTGGTATATATTGCAATAGTGCATTCACTTGGTAAATTAGTAAATTGTAATCGTCCTTCATACTGGCTTTGTTCCCATCCGGCCCTTACGATAAAGGGGTTGGGCACTACTTTTACATGGCTTAAATCGGCCTGTCCCTCTAAAGCTGAAGGTGGTGTGGTTTGAAATTCAAATGAGATTTCAGAGCGGAATAATTTTTTCGTTATTATAGTAAACTCATCGCCGGATAACGGTTTTACTGCAGGGCTGTTTATGGTATCTCCATATTGACTAATATAAGTATCGGGATAATTTTGAGTGATTATATATAGACCGCTTAATTTTGAATGTCCCGTTTTTTCATCGGTTATAGTGTATTCTGGATTAATAATATCAGGCCACAGATAACCGTAATTAAAGCCAGGATTATAATTTGGATTAAATCCAGCTCCCCCCGGTTCTAAATCCCACCCTAATGGGCTGAAGAATCCCTCGCGATTAGGAAAGGAA
The DNA here is from genome assembly GCA_965370645.1 of uncultured bacterium. Lineage (GTDB taxonomy): Bacteria > Calditrichota > Calditrichia > RBG-13-44-9 > RBG-13-44-9 > RQOF01. Next base: position 3,587 of record CBDUVK010000243.1, on the reverse strand, counting down.
TTAAATAAATCATACTCCAATAACCAGGAAGATTGCCCAATATCGATAGGATTATTTACATCTGTGATTAGCTCAATATTCACTGGGATATGAATTGTACTATCTCTCTGTCCTCCGCCAAAAATATCATACCAGTTTAAATGAGAGCCACTATTTTGATCGAAATCAACTATTAATTTAAAATCATCTCCGGTATAGATATCTTCCGGTCCCACCTGACTGTTACTGGTGACCGATTCAAAGTTGGTAGATCTCCATTCATAGGAACAGGTATCTCCATGGACTAAGGTCCAACCCATAAATCTAACACTGGGAGTGGTTTCCTGTGCATTTACCCTGAATCCATCGATAATAGGAACGTTATCACCTGTCTCATCTAATAACGGGTGATTACTGAGCAAGGTATCTTGGGTGGTTAAATCAATAAGATTGAAGGTGGTTTCATAAGTCGTATCAGCTTCTCCCTCTTCTGTAGCCCGAATTACCAAACCTACATCATTGAAAGTGACTCGATAGTCATGGCCGGTAAGTTCATTGGGATCAATTACCTGAATTGATAGTCGCGAGTCGCAATTACCACCGAGTGGGGGAAGAGAATCTGCGCTTGGAACTGGTGAATAGTGGATATTTGATGCCGGACTTGCCGGTATTACGCTGACGACATTTGGTTCATCCGGAATTACGCCCCTTGAACTCTCGAGAGCAGGTAGAGAAGTCTCCACATCACCACGATCATAGGCAGTTACAGAATACCAATATTCTTTTCCATTTAAAACAGTGGAGTCAATTAAAGTATGCTTAAGACCCGTATTATCGCCGAGATAAAAATTTGAGTTTGGATCTTTGCCAGAGATGCTGTTATCCAGATCAAATTGTGCAATAGGGACATTTCCTATGAGGATACCACGTTCGTCAGTGATAGGTCTACCCCAGGTTAATCCAAAATCTTCACTTCGGTAGATCTTATACCCTTCAAAATCCATTTTCCCGGAGAGTAAATCTCTGGCGGTTTCCGAATTCTGGCCATCCCAGGTTATGGTTGCTTTGCGATCGGAGGCAGATGCTTGAACAACTGGTGAGGGAGGTGCATTTGGACCGAGATAGTTCCTATTTGCCATATCTCTGACCAGTGTAGCATTTGCATACATTTGGCTTTCCGATTCACCCATAACGATGGCAAAAGCGGTATGCATTGAATCCTGTGGTAAGATTGTTACGGGTCCTGTTGAAAGAATAAACACGAAATCCGTACCCAGTTTTCGACCACTGGGATCCAAATCATCGGCCAGTGAGTCATTATCGATGCGGTAATTATCGCCATGGAAGTAGAGACTTCTGGTAATATGTTGTTCCGATGTATCACTGGTCATAATCTCCCACAGCTGTTCATTTGTGCTGGGTTCATAGATATTATCAAAATAGTGAAAATCAGTAATACCTCGATTTTCAGGTGTAAATAGTGATAAAAATCCGATATAACCGGTAATATCCCAGATCCCTTCATTCGGATCGGCGTCCCATAAATACACTAAATCCCTGTCATCAGGTTTGTTTTCATTTAAAGATCTGAATCTGATATGGTCATGGGCATCGAAATCCACTTTGAAATCTGCCATATAACCAACCCAAACCGAATCAAGAGTATCCAAAGATGTATTAGTGATTGTAAAATCAAAAATAATAAAGTTTTTGGCATAATTGCGACTGAATGAATAGGAGTTTTGTTTAACCACAAGTCCATAGCTGCCATTCTGGTTGTTCTGATCTGTAAATATACCGTACACATCACGTTCAGAGACAAACTCATTCTCTTTTTGACCCCCCGTGACCGGGTCATACCGAAAAGGTCCCGGCCAAAATGGTTCTCCTTTATTATTTTGCGGCCAGGTGTCCTGGTTATCTGAGCTGGCTAGTATAGGCGTACCATCAGACGCCGTTACATTTCCGGAATACAAATTTCCATATGACCCATCCTGTGCTTCCCAATCAAAATTTTCAGCAACGGTTGCAGGATCGTGAACGGATGTTACTACGTCTCCATTGTAACCAACCATTAATTGCATGCCAAAACAGTATTGATGTCTATCGTCTGCCCAGCTGGGCCAGTGCAGGGCAGGGGAGAAAAGATGAAAGTTTGAAAGAACACCAAAATTTCCGGTTACGTTGGCAATTTCTCCACGATCAAGAATTCCAACTCCGCGATCAACTTTCCCAAGGCTTTTACTTAAGACACCTTGCGGTCTGTTTTTGTAGCGCTCATAGGTTTTTGTTCCCTCATCGCGATCATTAGAAAGAGATTGGGAAAAGATCGGATTTGCCCATACTGCAAAGATGATGATAACAAAGATTTTATTCATATTCATATAAATCATTCCTGCTTTTTAGAAAAATATGAGTGCACCTACGCGAAATATCCGGGGTCTTCCGGCGTCGCTGGGATCATGAACATAATCAGTTCCCGTGGCTAAAAGATCCAGCTTTCCGGTGTCCCACAGCCTTCCGGTGTATGGTTGAACTCGCAAGGCATTTAAATTATTGAACAGGTTTGCAGCTTCAACAAAGGCTCCTAATTCAACTCTGGTAATATTCCACCTCTTTTCAAGCCGTACATCAACTGTACCGGTCCAGGGCATGCGTGCCGAATTCGGCGCGATAAACAGTGTGGGATCATCTGTGATCGGTGTGTAGGGATAACCCGAGGCATATTGGATGATGAAATTTAAACTGAGTTGAGATAGAATGGCCTTTCCCCAAAAATCGGCACTACTGCGTCTGGGATAACTGAAACTCATAGAGGCACTGATAATATGGCGACGATCGAAGTCCAGGGGATATTCTTGTTTCGCTTCCTCCAATCCAAAATAAGCGTTATAGGATTGATCGGTTGGAAAAGAAGCATTACCCCGGGCCAACGAGTAGGAATAATTTATGACACCATTGAAATATCTTTGATGTCTTATTCGCCATGAAAAGTCAATTCCTTTGACACTTCCGTAATCGATGTTTGTAAAAATGGAATAGCTATAAATAAGCTGCCTGCGGAAAAATCGGGTGCCCAGAAGATTTTCGAGATCCTTATAAAAAGCAGTGATCTCGATAGCACTAAATGGAGATGGTTGAAATTTCACACCAGCTTCGTAACTTACAGTTTTCTGTGGCTTTACTCCCGGATTACCGATGATCACAAACGCTTCCTGGCTTAAATATTCCGGATCCTGATATATCAGATTATTATACACATCGGCAAAATTCGGGAATTGGAAAAAATGACCATAGGCGAAGTGAAATACCATCTCTTGTGAGATTGGAAACGCCATCCCCAGACGGGGACTTAACTGGTAACTGGGCGCCGTATCTTCAAACTCGGAGAGTGGATTGTCTATTTCTGTCCATTTGCGGGCTTTCACATCTACATAATCAAAACGCAGTCCCGCATTGATAATCAGATAATTGTATTCCATTTTGTCCTGCAGGTAAATTGCCCACTCCAGCGGTTGATAATCCAGGGGAATTCTGCGGTTTGCACCACCCTCATCGGGCCAGGGTTCCAGTCTTTTTAGCGAGCGCAGATCATGATACCAAATCTC
>CBDUVK010000242.1:0-4790 GCA_965370645.1 uncultured bacterium | reverse complement strand
TGGGGCAATTCACTTAGATATTGATAGAATAATCATTTTCAATTGCCCCGAGCTTCAGCTCGGGGAAAAGATCCACAAATTTTAGGGCTTTAGCCCATTAGAAACTCGACTTTAAGAAAAAGGGGGAAATCCAAATGGGACTTCCCCTTTAAACTCTAATTCTCTTTTGCTGTGATTTTTTAATTAAATTGTCAATTTAATAACCCGTAGCAGTAATAATTCCATTTACGGATTCAAGTTCAATTCTGCCCTGGCCGGTCCCCAGGGTTCCTGTGACTGATTTCTGAGAGATCTGGGAGTTTTGCAGATTTAAATTCGATATGCTTACGCTACCATTCGCCGTGGTTGCTGAAAATTCAGCCGAGGTGCTCTCGGGGATGGAGAACTGTATGTTGCCATTGGTCGCTATATGCTCACATTCTCCCCCTACCGGAAGAACAATCTGACTGATGATATTACCATTGGTGAGGTACGCAAATACACTGCCTGTCACATTGGTAATTGTGATGTTCCCGTTGGTGAGTACGGCTTCTACATCTGTCTGACAATTATTAACGATGATATTGCCATTGGTGCTGTGTATTTCTATCGATTCCTGTGCGCCGGAACTTAAGATATTCCCATTGACTTGTTCAAGATCCTGCACCCAGTCAGCCGGAATTTGCACCTCATAGTCCACCTGGTAATTTCGTCCATTGGCCGGATTCGGTTGTTCTGTCCTTATCTTGAGAGTTTGACTGGATTGATCGATGATTACCTGCAAAAGCGGCAAATGATCTTCTGCATCAGCTATGCTCTCCGATTTTACAATTCGTTCTCCCTGAATAATGATGGTATCGATCTGAGCTACAGCAACGACCTCAATATTACCATTGATGGCATCCATTTGAAGTGTGTTAAATCCGATGTCAGCAACTTCATAATAGAACGACTCTTTGGCTTCATATTGATTATTATTTACGTCATCATCATCGGTTGAGTTGATGATACAGGATTGAAAAGAAAAGGTTACTAAAATCGTTAAGAAAAGAACCAGGTTTTTAAATTTGTTTTTACTTAGATTTTTCATTTTTATTGCTCCTATTTTCGCTGTTATTCTGATTTAAATTATTAATTCTCTCCATTCCCTGGCTTGCCAGGGTGGCCCACTGGGTCTGCTGGCATTCTTCCTCATTTCCTTGAACCACTCTATTGTAAGCATCGGCTGCCTGACCCGGCTGGCCAATGGATTCAAAGGAGTGGCCGAGATAATACTGAAGTTCCCCGCAATCTTGAATGTTTGAGTACTGATTGTAGAACTTTTCAATTTTCAAGATGGTGTTGGGGTAATATGATTGCTGAAACAGATCACGGATTCCGTTTTTCATCGGTTCCAGCAATGCCGGGATTGAGGCAGATACAGGCAGTTCACTGGTATCCTGTGAAGCGCCATGCACAACGCTAACGGTTCCCAACCGCAAGGGTGTCTTCTCATTTTTTATTTCTAGCTTACCCAATTTCATCTTCATTAATATCAAAAATAATTCCTGCTCGTCGATCTTTTTTAGATCTGCAATATCCAGCATACTATTGGCACTCAGTTGAAATTGTTGACCATTGTTTAATTCAAGAACCGTGGTGCCATCTTCGCCGGTCCATATCGTATCAATGTCTTCCAGCAAAAGATTAAATTGAGCTGGCTGCCAATTTTCATCAACACCAAGACGGACATTGACTTCACCTGACATGTCGATAATTCTGGCACTGGCAGCAAATTGAAGCTGAACTGCGAGCAAAATGAAGATGATTAGAATTCCTAAAAATGTTGGTTTTATGTTAAGTTTCATGATTCCTCCATTCACCTTTTAATTGACATCAATGATCTGAACCCAGCCATCTTGTAATCCTTGCCGTATCTCTGCATCCTTAAGATAGCTGAGGGCGCCCTTACTCCAGGCTTCATCGAATCCATCATTGATTAATGTCGTTTCAATTGGGATCCACAATGATCTTTTGCCATGAGGATTCTCGCGGATGAGATAGCGTTTTTCATTAGAACTGATATAAGAAGCCTTGTCAGGTTCTACTCCGCTGTCAAAAATGAGGTAAAGATGGGCAATGGGTTTTTCCGGATCTCTTACCTGGATGAAAGCCGTATTGATTCCTATACTTTCCAGAAGAGAGCTGTAAAGAATAACCAGATCATCGCAATCACCGCTCTTAAGCTGTAATGTTTCGTTTGCAAATTGTACCCTATCGTCCTGATAAAAAGGTACATTTGGATCATTCTGGTACCTGATATTCTTCTGACTCAATCCCTGAAATATTTCCTGTGCATAGTGAAATGATTTGAGCTGCGTGGGAATACTATCGCTCACAGTCTCAGTCAGACCCCGGCTCAGTTGCATGATTTCCTCGTTTTCAGGGGTTACAAAAAAACCGAGTTTGTCTACTTCGCCATTCCAGGAATTTCTGGTGTGAACGGTAAGTTGAGCACTAAATTCCCTGCGAAGAGTCGTCCTGGCACGCCCCTCTACAACAATATCCAGGACGGCTGGTTCACGTGAGGATACCTGGGTAATGTCCGATCCAAACAAGACAGTAACCGGAATGTCCCGCACTTCGCCCTTTTGCAGAGTGATGTAACCGCTATCCTTGGGTCGCGTAGAAAATGGATTGACTTCTCCTTTTACATTGACTTCTATCGGATATCCGGAAGTGTTTTGAACTGTTACCAGGGCTACCGGGTAGACATTATAGAATTGGTAATAGGCCGGATATATATCAGTGACAACCAGTTTGGTATCCCGTACCCGAAACATTGCCGGCTTTCCTCCCCACATGAACGATATGCCAAAGTTTAAATTAAAGCCGCTTCCTGCATTGCCCATGGAGAGATTCACCAGGTGATATTTTAAATCGGCATTGAACGTGAACCAGGTTGTAAAAGCTACATTGACCCCGGTACCGCCGTAAATGCCAAGTTTCAAACCCTCTTCCGAGAAGCTGTCTGCTCCCCGGGTGGTCTCATAACCGATCAAATAAGGTCCTGCTCCGAAACCATAGTAGGGTTGGATCCTTCCCGGATTGCGATGGGCCAGAAAATCATTCCGCAGCCCAAAAATCATCGGCATTATGCCCGTTACTCTTGTGGTTTCTATAGATTTGTTCTCTTCAATATAATCTACAATTCCACCAATATTGAATTCCCAAAACCAGTGGTCACGAAAGCGGGTGAAGAAGAAAAGGAAGAAGGTACCTGAATATTTATCTTCTTCACTACCCCTGTTGATGAAACTCATGTGAGCCGGATTTTTGCTCCAGGCACCCAGCCGTAAGCCGAAACCGGTTGAACGGGAGATTCCCTGTGCAAATGAATTGGAATTAAGCATAAAGAAAATGGTGAAAATAATTACATAACTACTACGTTTCATGATTGTTGTTCCGTTTTCACCAATTATATATGATAGCACGATTAAGTTAACCGATTCATCAGATAATGTCAATATACTGAATTTACCCCAATATTGTTGCCTGTGTATGTAGTTTTTTCCATATTTCGAATCTGATGATTTCGGCTTCACGATCTAGACTTTCCTGGGTTAAAGATTCATTCCTTCAATTGAGTTAAATCTGGTAAACCGAAGTTTACCAGGCATATCCAATATCAAACCGCAGTGCGGGAATCTTGCCACTATATTTCTCGAGCTCGCCATCATCCTCACGAACCGAACCGCTGTAATAATCGACTCCAATTCCCAATCCAATGGCGAATTCATCTCCGGGGAACCATTGCCAACCTACCAGTACACCCATAGAAAAAGGATCTGTTTCAGCGTCTTCGGTGGTAAGTTTATTATAGCTGATGTTGGGTGCCACATAAAAACCTCTAAGGGTTTTACCGGAAGGATACAGACGCACCTCGGCATTGAATCCAAAACCATCCAGACCTTTAATGGTTGGTGTTTGAATCCCCCCTCCGATGGCCACATTCTGAGAAACCTGCTGAAAGTAAGTAAGATTATAGAATAGGAAGAATTTCAGCGGATTGATTACGAACATATGGCGACGCGGTGTAATATCTTCAGTTTGGGATATAATAACCGCCTCGGTATAGGTGGTATCTCCCGCAACCCGCTTTACGGTCTTTGTGGTTTCATCCGTACGCGTTTGCGCATAACCGGACTGACCGAACAGAACCGCTAATACGATGATGCTTAGTAAAGTTTTCATGACATACTCCTTTGTTTAATGGAACCTGAATTTTGACTTCGCATATTCGTTTTTTAATTTGTTTGCGTTGTCGTCTGCCAGTCTATTATTCAAAGGGCGTGCCAGGTGAACATCTGGAGACGTATAACTAGAATTATCAATAATTTACAGCTTTATAAAATTTGTTCTTGAGGGGTTAAATAAATGCGGGATATTCAGGGAATGCGGAAAATTTCCGCTATATGAGGGGGGAAATTCAAATCAGGTTTGCGGATGTATCTTTACAGACCGTTGTCTAATCCAATTTTTACTTTATCTGCGTCTTATGGATGTGACCCACCCCTAGTAATATTCTATGCTACCAGAGACTTTCAAAATCCCCTCCCTTATGGATATTCAGACCGGGGAGATAGGTTACACATGTTCGGGGACTTGGATTACAGCTATTTTTTCTCAACTAAACGAATTTATCGTCTCAGTAGTGATATAAATTGGTGAATCACTTATCTAGAGTATTATGTGAGATATATTAATTAGAGAAGACTTTTGGTTTGAGTATACCCTAACCCAGCCCTTCCCCTGCCGGCAGGGGAAGGGAG
>CBDUVK010000241.1:0-4835 GCA_965370645.1 uncultured bacterium | reverse complement strand
AGAGCATCATCATCAGGAATTTCAACATTGAACTCTTCCTCGAAGGCCATGACCAGTTCCACAGTATCCAAAGAATCTGCGCCTAAATCATCAATAAAATGGGCTTCCGGTTTTACCTTATCTGCAGCTACACCCAGCTTATCGACAATGATGTCCCGTACTTTTTCATCTAATGACATAAATCCTCCTGTGTTAATTTAATAAGAGTGTGATATTTACGACATTACCATGCCACCATCAACATTGATCACCTGGCCGGTGATATAATCTGCATCTTTACTGGATAAAAATCCAACCACTTTCGCAACATCCTCCGGCCGGCCAAATCTCTTCATCGGGATGTTACGAAGCAATATTTCTTTCTGTTGTTCATTGAGTTTTTCAGTCATGTCAGTCTCTACAAATCCCGGAGCAACAGCATTTACCGTAATATTCCGTGAAGCTAATTCTCTGGCCACCGACTTCGTGAATCCAATAATACCTGCCTTGGATGCAGCGTAATTGGCCTGTCCCGGATTTCCAATTAAACCCACCACGGAAGCGATGTTTATAATTCTTCCGTAACGTTGTTTGATCATGTGTCTCATCACCGCTTTGGTGTAATTAAAGACACTACGCAGGTTGATATTGATAACCGCATCAAATTCTTCAGGGCTCATACGCAGCATGAGATTATCTCTGGTAATCCCGGCATTATTGACCAAAATATCTACTCCCCCAAGCTTTTCTATCGCCGCGGTCACTGTTGCTTCTGCCGCCTCAAATGAAGAGGCATCTGCTTTAAAAGCGTAAATTTTGGTTCCCGGATCATTGATTTCTTTTTGAATTTCGTCTGCACATTCATCACAGCTGTTATAAATAAAAGCCACATCAGAAAACAAGACCCCGCAGCAGCTTCGGGCCGCTAATTCTTTTACTATGGCCCTCCCGATTCCCCGGGTTCCTCCGGTTACAAGGGCTCGCTTATTTAATGATGCACCCATTGATTCCTACCTTAAATTATTAGTCCATGTCTAAAAGTAATTGAAAATATACAACGGATAAGATTATAATTCCACCTGATTTACCATTTCAGATTGCTATTGAAAATCTTCTGTTTTTCCAATACCTTTACCTGACACCTCAGAATTGATCCTTTTCAAAAGACCTTGCAGGACCTTACCTGCGCCAACTTCAAAAAAGTCTGAAACACCATCGGCAATCATACGGGTGATGATATCTTCCCATAACACCGGTGCCAATAGCTGTTGTTTTAACAGATTCCTCACCTCTTCTGCAGAAGAGGCCGGTTTTGATGTGACATTGGTATACACCGGAATTCGCGGTTGCCTGATATCAAGGCTGTCCAGGGCTGCTGTTAATCCTGACAATGCATCTCCCATCAGTGGAGAATGAAATGCACCACTGACCACTAATTCTGTTGCCAGACGTGCTTTCCGCTGTTTCGCAAGCTCCATCGCTTTGTGAACACCTTCAACAGTGCCTGAAATAACAATCTGACCGGGAGAATTAAAATTAGCAGGTTTCACGATACCCGCACTGGAAGCCTCAGAACAAATATCCTCCAGATCCTGTTTGGACAGTCCGATGATGGCTGCCATGGTTCCGGGATTCTTTTCACCGGATTTTTGCATCTGCTCTCCCCGGATCTTCACTATTTTCAAACCTTCCTCAAATGTAAAGGCTCCGGTAGCGACCAGAGCGGAATACTCTCCCAGACTGTGACCTGCGGCTGCATCAGGTAACTTATCACCTTTTTCGAGTAATCTATATACTGCCAGACTGTGTACAAAAAGTGCAGGTTGGGTGAAACGAGTCTGTTTCAGATCATCTTCCGGTCCTTCAAAGGAAATTTTCTTTAGAGGAAATTCCAGAATTTCTTCCGATTGGTCATACAGTTCTCTCACTTCGGAAAAATTTTCATAGAGATCTTTACCCATACCCACATATTGAGATCCCTGACCAGGAAATAAAAAAGCTATCTTCATCTTATCTCTCACGAATCCTGAAATTTAAAACCAAGCGATTAAGTTAAATTGACCAGCGTACCAGCATACTCCCCCAGGTAAAACCGGCTCCGAATGCCGCAAAAATAACAATATCGCCCTTTTTAAGCGTACCATCATTATAGGCTTCGGATAAACCTAAAGGGATAGTCGCAGCAGTGGTATTGCCATAATTTACAATATTTTTCACCACCTGCTCCGGTGAAAGCTTCACCCGTTTAGCAGCTGCGTCAATAATTCTTAGATTTGCCTGATGGGGGATAAACAGCTTAATTTCTTCAGGAGATATATTATTTTTTTTAACAATTTCCTCAGTAATATCGGCCATTCCCGTAACGGCAAATTTAAACACAGCGCGTCCATCCTGGTACATATAATGCATTTTTTTATCGACAGTTTCATGAGTCGCCGGATGTAAACTACCGCCCCCTCTCATATACAGAAAATTTTGACCGGACCCATCACTCTTCAGAATATAATCCATAATACCGGTATCCGGCTCTTCAGTAGCTTCCAGAACCACGGCCGCTGCAGCATCTCCGAACAACACACAGGTATTTCGATCAGTATAATCCGTAATTGAACTCATTTTATCGATGCCAACTACTAGCACTTTTTGGTAGCGCCCGGATTCAATAAATTGGGCAGCCATGGCCGTAGCATATATAAAGCCTGTACAGGCACCGTTGACATCAACCCCCCAGGCATTTTTTGCCCCAATTTCATGCTGAATCAGACAGGCGGTACTGGGAAAAAACATGTCTGGCGTCACTGTTGCCACAACAATTAACTCTATTTCTTCCGGCTCTATACCGGCACCTTCCAGAGCCACTTTTGAAGCTAATGCTCCCATAAAAGAGGAGGCTTTCCCATCATCCAGTATCCGTCTCTCTTTAATACCGGTCCTGGATAGAATCCATTCTTCCGTGGTGTCAACCATCTCTACAAGATCTTTATTATTCAACACTTTTGAGGGTACGTAATGGCCAACACCGGTAATTTTTGCTCTCACACTCATTCTAATCCCCTCGCCTTAAGTTGTTCTTGGATGTGCAAATTTACCTGCTTCTCCCCGATTTCAACTGCCACCCGAATTGCATTATTAATCGCTTTTGAAGTTGATCTTCCATGACAAATAATTGAGATTCCATTCACACCCAATAAGGGTACACCGCCGTATTCCTCATAATCAAAACTACTTTTCATCTCTTTAAAGGCATGTTTCACCATAAAGGCACCCAACAGCGAAAAGAGATTTTTACCAACACTTCTTTTAAAACTGCTGCCAAAGACAGCCATAATACTTTCAGCAAATTTTAGAATCGAGTTTCCAACAAACCCGTCGGCTACAATGACATCAGCTTTACCGTGCAGGATATCCCGTCCTTCAATATTGCCAATAAAATTTGGCAGGCGGGATACCATGAGAGAGTTAGCTGCAATAACAAGCTCATTTCCCTTAGACTTTTCCTCCCCAATGCTCAGCAGAGCAATTCGGTGATTTTTAATACCGTAAATATAACTAATAAAAATACTACCCATTAAACCAAATTGTAGCAGATGAATAGGTTTGCTGTCAACATTGGCCCCCACATCGATCAATAAAACCACACCTCCTTCGGAAGGCAGAAAAGAGCCCAATGCCGGTCTCTGAACCCCTTCTATTCTGCCCAGAATTATGAGACTCCCTACCATCTGGGCACCCGTACTCCCAGCACTCACAAAAGCATCAACCTCACCATCCCGGTGAAGTTGTAAACCTTTCATCATTGAAGAATCTTTTTTCTGCTTCAGGGCAATGGTCGGTGAATCCCCCATTTCCACAATCTGGGTGGTATGATGTACGGAAATGTTTCGCGGCTTGCTAAAATGATGCCTCTCAATTTCACCCTCAAGAGTTGATTTATCTCCCAGAAGCATCAGGTGGTGTTTTCCCCCGGTTTCTTTATCATATAAAAGTGCCCCCTCGACGGTTGATCGGGGGGCCAAATCTCCACCCATTGCATCAATTGCGATTTTCATTACACAGCCTGTCTAGCTGATTAAGATTCTGTGGGTGTAAATACCCTTTGTCCCTTATAATACCCACAATTGGCGCAAACCCTATGGGGTTGCTTAGGTTCACCACAATTCGAACAAACAGATAGTGAGGGACTCGCAAGATCTTTCATCCAGGGTGTGCGTCTCTTGTCCCTCCTTGCTTTTGAAATTTTACGTCTTGGATTTGCCATTCTTTAAATACTCCTGACTTAAATATTTATTTCCGATTTTCTTTTTTAATATCAAGTAATTTCTCCCAGCGGGAATCCACTGATTTCTCAGGACAATTGCAGGTTTCACTGTTCAGATCGGTACCACATCCGGGGCAGATACCTTTACATTCCTGCTTACAAATCTGCTTCATTGGTATAGATACAATCAAAGTTTCCTTAACGTAAGGCGTGATATCAATCTCCTTCACATCAGGAGATATGTGAATCACATTTTCTTCATCTGTATCTATATCCCGTGGACCGAGATGAAACAGGGTTTCCAGACTCTCGGAAAAATCCTGATCGAATTCCGCCAGACATCTGTCACATTCAAAATTAGCTGTGGTAGAAATTGATAGGTGACAGGAAATATTTTTTTCAAATTTATTTAAATCGACCTCTATTTTCAAATCATTCGGATATATGTTATCCCGATAAAAATGAAGGGAACCACCTTTTATCATCCCATCAAAATGATGATACCCATCTTCAAGGTGCAATATAGGGATTTTCATATCTAAACTTTAAATTTATGAGTGAATTGACATTTAGTCAAGTTATTTGTTAATAGATACCT
>CBDUVK010000240.1:0-4847 GCA_965370645.1 uncultured bacterium | reverse complement strand
TCCGGCTGGTCGTTTTCAGAGGCACAAAAAAGGGTAAAAGGGACCAGATAAAATACTAATAATAAAAGAATACCTCCGGAAAATAGAATTGATTTCATGGGACTCTCCTAATTTAGTTAACATCATCATAATAGCTTTGATGATAATTTCTTATCTAATTATGCTACACCTCTACCTTGCAAATGTTCAATATCAGAAATCAATAAGAGGGGGGTTTTAAAATTTATTTTCATTTTATACTTAAAAATTTCTGATTCTTATTAATCTCTGATTTTGTCTTTATGTTGTTCCTTTCTCTTGATAGAAAAGAATACGTCAGTGGCCGTACTGTAAGCCAAAAGACCCGTCTGGCCAGCCAGACATTCGATTATTTTGTCTTAAGACTGATAATTATTTATATCAATATTAATTTCAGGGCAAAATAAATAATCATAATTTAAAAACCGGGTAACTTCTCAAAATATTTACCGTAGATGTTATTAAACAAATGGAAGAAAATGATGATTGTAATCCTAAAAATTTTATTCTACCTGTCAATAGCAATCCCTTTCATATATATGATATCCGATGTGTTCTTATTTATTACGAGAAACATATATGAACTTTATTCCCAAAGACTAAAACCGGCGATCATACTGGTTATTTCCAAACATTGACCTACCTTAAATACCTCTAAAGAATGACGCAGTACCGCTACGGCTCCACGAAGGAGCCGTTTTTTTTCTTCTTTCAGTCTCATTTCTAAAGTTTGACGAAAATTTTTAAACTCTATTCAGTTTTAATATACTTATTCAGTCACACAGAGATTTATGTTCGTGGCACAATAGAATACGCTACAGTAAATTTGGAAAAATTCAATATGGATTAGTATTCTTTTACCAAACATATATAATTAAATGTTCTTTTTTCTTGATAAAAAAGAACCAAAAAATCAAGACTGACAAAAAAAATCTGGAAATTCAATGGTACACTTCACTGAAATTTTTAAACTCCCGAGCACTCAAAATGTGCAATCCATAACAACACCGATGAATTTTGAGTGCTCGGTCAAACAGAAAAAATTTCTATCGTTCAGTGTCCCGGAATTTCCATAGCTTTTTTCTAAAGGTCGATTTAATAAAAAGAATATCACTATATCGAACACTGGTAAACTGAGTAAATAAAATTCAGAAAAACAAAAAGTTTTTCAAAGCAAGGTCGATAATGAGCAGAAGAATATAGATTTGGAGATAAAATTGAGGTGCCAAATGAATTCCCGAACTAAAAAATATTTTCATTTATTTGTTTTAGCGGTAATCATGTTAGGGTTTTTCGCCGGTTGTGCCCACAAAAAAGCATATAAAAAAGCCTTGGAATACGAGAAGGCCGGCAGGTATGTTGATGCGGCGGAACAAGACCTCCGAGCTCTGGATAAAAAATCGGATTTCACCGAGGCGAAAGTACATTTGAACAACATTGCACCCCAGGCTTATCAGGAACTGTTGGGTAAGGCAGAAAATTTTGAACGAAATATACAATGGGTCGAGGCAATAAATTCATGGAAACATCTGGATATTTTACTAAACCGCTTTCAGCGGCATGGGGTATCCTTAACCACTGTAAATATCAAGAACCGCCTGAAACACGCCAAACAAAAAGGGACGGTATATCATTACAGCCAAGGTCAGCAAACTTTTCAATCCGGTCAGTACCTCTCCGCTATCGATCATTATAAAAAAGTGATGACAATTTCCGGAAATTACCTGGAAACCCAGAGAAGATTATGGGAATCCCATATGCGGGTAGGAGATCAGAAGCTCGCCTCCGGAGAATACGCAAATGCAATTGAATTCTATCAATCCGCACTGAATTATACTTCCAATCCGGCATCCACCAATCCGCAAATTGCAGAAGCCTACTACCGATGGGCAAATAAGTATTATGCAGAAAAAAACTACCGTGATGCGACTGAAAAATTTGAAAGTGTAATAACCGTTGCACCAAATTACCGTGATTCCAAAAAACGACGGGAAGATTCATATCAGAAGGCACTGAGACGGGTGGCGATACTACCTTTCAAAAATAATGCTTCAACCGGAACAGAGTATACCCAGCAATTGACTGACTATATCATCAACAACTGTATCAAAGCAAATCTGAAGTATGCGACATTTATGAACCGGGCTCATCTGGATCTGATTCTTGAGGAGCATAAACTGGCCATGGCTGGAGTTGTGGATCCCGATAAAGCGACCAAAATTGGAAAGCTGGAGGGAATTCACTATTTTATCACAGGGACCATCACCCAGGTGTATCCAAAAAATTCATCTCCCTCATATGTTGATCAAACCTATGATAAAGTATATTCTGAAAAAGATACTGCAGGAAATACCATTCAAAAAACTACGCCTATCAAATATCGGGAATATTCAACATCCCGCAGTGTGCAAATATCAGCCAGCTATCAAATCGTTGAAGTGGAAACCGGTCGTTATGTAAAAGGAGATAATTTCTCTGAGAAAATATTAGATGAGGCTCATTGGATCCGCTACGGTGGAAATGTTGCAGATCTTCCAAAGGAAAAACAGAAACTTGCTACAACCAAACCGGAATTGCGTTCGGCAGATTTACTCATCGGGGATGGTCTGCAAACACTTTCAAATAAAATGAGCAGCCAGATTGTGGCGTTTTTAAAATAACCCGTGAAAACATCTCGAAAGTTCAGGTGACAAGTGCCTGAAGTACAATCTCATCGGCTAAAATATCCAGTGGATTCAGGAGTTCTATCCCCACATCCATCTCCTGCAGAATAAGACCAATCTCAGTACAACCAGCAATGATGAGTACCGGCGATTCTCTCTTTAAATCCTCGATAGCCTTACCCAGAATGGATTTATTTTGCGGGGATACTTTGCCGGTTTTAACACCATGTTTTCCATATATCGAGTCCATAACATATTTTTTTTGGATGTTCTCGCTGGGAACAATGAGCTGATATTTTGGCAAATAATTTTGGAATAGCCCACTCTCTATTGCACCCGTGGTGGTTAACAGTCCAATACGGCTTCCTTCGGACAGCTGTTTTGCCAAATATGAATCCAGTAGCGATAACATATTCAAAATTGGAATTTTTACTCCTGCGGCAATTTCATCATAAAACAGGTGGGCAGTATTACAGGCAATGGCAATAAAATCTGCTCCCCATTTTTCCAATAACCGTACCGATTCCCGGAGTGGGGGCACAGGGGAAGGACCCCTACCTAAAATAAAATCTGTACGGTCCGGAATTTGAGGTCGGTTGTCAACTAACATCCTGAGGTGTTGTTGTTCCATATCCACCGCTGTACGGAGGTAAATCTTCTTCATGAGTTCGATGGTGGAGAGAGGTCCCATCCCACCCACAATGCCTACAATTTTTGAGGTCATTTCTCTAAATACTCCCTCATATATTGAGCAGGTAATTTAGGGATATATTTGTTGGCATTATATCTAAAACTCAATCAATAAATCACAGACTCAGAATAATATGCGGTGAAGTTTAGTTGGATATGACATTTGGCAAGAATAAACCCTAACCCCTTCCTGCGCCACAGCTACGGCAGGCAGGCCAGCCCTTCCCCTGCTAGCAGGGGAAGGGAGAAAGGGAAGGGGTACACTTAAAAGAGATATCACGGCAACAGCTTTCTTAGCCCGAACTACATCCTGGTGACTCGCGTAGCCATAAATCCAATAAATATGTTTCCTATGTCTCCGAACACCTGTACCTCCCCAACTTATAATTTAAATTGACAATATCCGGGAAAAAAAGTACCTTCATAGGGTAGAATTAGCGGAATAATACCTTAAAGTGAGGCAGGTAATGAAGATCGATACTGAAATTCTTGACCAAATCAACCAAATGGTATGTGCAGGTTCTCTGGAAAGTGCCGCGGAGAAATTAAAGGAATTGATCAAGAAAAGTGAAGATATTTGCATGTTCCAGAAAATGCTGGGAGATATTTATTATTTACAGGGTCAGGTGAATGAGGCCGTGACAACCTTTGAGAATATTCTCAAAAAACATCCCAAATACGCTTCCGCACTTTACGGATTGGGAATCGCATTATATCGGGCAGGAAAGCTAAAGAAAGCGATTGAACAGTTTGAAAAAATAATCAGCATCAATCCACAGATGGCCATGACCTACTACTGGTTGGGAATTTCTTACCGCCACCTCGGAGAAGAGGAAAAATCGATCGAGGCGTACCGAAAACTGATTGAAATTAGTCCTGACTCTGAAATTGCAAATTATCATTTAGCAGGCGTTTACATGTTTAAACGGAATTACCGGGAAGCCATTAAATATCTCGATCGTCTATCTGAAAAATCGATTGAAAATGCTGAAGTTTATTACCGCTTGGGGCTATGTTACCATAATATTGGTAATTATGAGAAGGCTGTGAATAATTATAAGAAGGCGCTGGAACTCAATCCGGACAACTCCAGCTGTCAGGAGATGCTAAACCTGATTATTCATGTGGACGAGCCATAACTCTTTAACGCTCAGCAAAGGTTTTTTCCACATCTTCATAGGAGTGAAAAGTAAGATCCATAAATCCATTACCATTTTCATCTGTTACCCTGAGATAATATCCCCAGTCCCTGTCAGAATTAGTAACTTTCAATAAAAGTTTATTATACCCCGGATGGAGCAGAACCGTGACCAGATCTCTATCGAAAACCGCATCCTTTTTGAAATAGTGTTGCCATATTTGCCTATTATTTAACCACAATTTACATGCTTCATCCGTCCCAAGGCGTATTTGAGCCTTTCTTTCATCCGGAGAATTGATATAAACCAGGGCATAAGCGACCGACCAGGAAGAATG
>CBDUVK010000239.1:0-4869 GCA_965370645.1 uncultured bacterium | reverse complement strand
TTTACATCATCGACATTCCAAAAAATTTATTTAGTTCCGCTTAATTTTGAACTACATTTCCACATTAATAATTAGTTTGATTAATTTTTCTAATCTCACGCTCACGAAGTGATCCCTATGGGAAAAGCCGCAAAGGACGCAAAGAATTTTTGTGAAGATTCAGGATACTCGCTTCTCGTCCCTCGTCTCTCGTTAAAAGATCTAAGATTTAAAGAGCGGCTAAAAGTGAAGGACGAGTAACGAGCAGCTAGAAACGAGTGACTTTTTTATTATTGTTTGCATCCTTGGTGGTTTATCGGCATTGCGTGATGAATTTTTTTGGTAATTATTAAAATTATTTTCGGTATCATGGTCACTGAACGCAGAACTCAAAGAATTAAGAAAATCTTAAATTATCGCCAGACTGATCTCACCGTAGTTTGCGAGAACATTCATGATCCACATAATGTCAGCGCTATATTAAGATCCTGTGATGCGGTGGGTGTAAACTCCGTCCATCTTTTATATACCAGCGAAACCTTTCCGAAACTGGGGAAAAAATCATCTGCCTCCGCAAAAAAATGGCTGGAATTTAAACAGCATCGAAACCATCAGGAATTGCACAAGAGCCTGAAAGATCAGAATATGATGATTTATGCAACCTATATTGATCCATCCGCCAAAAGTATTTTCGATGTAGACTGGACCCAACCTTCGGCTATTATCATGGGTAATGAACATCGCGGGGTATCATCCGAAGCACTCGCGATTGCGGACCAGATGATATTTATCCCCATGTTCGGCATGATTGAAAGTTTGAATGTATCAGTGGCTACCGCAGTAACTTTATATGAGGCCTGCCGCCAGCGGCTTTTAAAACGGCAATATAACCAATCCAAGGATCCCGCCTGGATCAAACAGAATTTAAACCGTTGGACTAAACGATAAATATGACCCTAAAATATGATCCTGATTTTTAGGAAAGGAAGTATGTTATGACCGACACCCTTATCTTAATTGCCGCTCTTCTGATTATGCTGGTAGGATTAGCAGGAACCTTAATTCCTATGATTCCCGGAATCCCACTAATCTACGGCGCTTTCATTCTTTACGGACTGTTGGACGGCTGGACCGAATATACCACTTCCTTTATAGTCTTCTGGGGTGTCGTAACCACCCTGATGGTTTTTCTTGACTACTATGCAGGTGCTATCGGGGCCCGTCGATACGGTGCATCGGCCTCCGGTATCTGGGGATCTATCATCGGGGGGATTCTGGGAATAATCTTCCTGGGCTTTATCGGCATTCTGGTGGGCCCGTTCGTTGGAGCAGTAGTGGGAGAACTTTTATCAGGAAAAACCCATCGCAATGCACTGCGAGCAGGATGGGGAACTTTAATCGGTTTCCTGGCAGGAAGTTTGTTCAAATTGGTAGTGGGCTGTACGATGATCGGAAGTTTTTTATGGAAAGTGATATTATAAAAAAACTCTCCCGCGACTTGTGGCACAGGAGAGTATAATAGACTATAACTATCAATAACTTACTTTTTATTAGAAAGAAAGTAGGATAAGGCCTCCATTTCTACTGCCATATTTTCGTATTTTACAGTGACATCATTGGGTACCTTCAAACTTCGGGGTGCAAAATTTAAAATAGCTTTAACTCCGGCACTCACCAGTTTATCTGCTACAGCTTGGGCATTATCAGCCGGAACAGCGATAATGGCAATATCAATCTGCTCGCTTTTTGCCAGTTCATTTACTTTTGCAAAATCTTCAATGGTTAATCCATGCACCTGCTGCCCAACCTTCTTAGAATCCTTATCCATAATGAGGCGAATAATAAATCCCTGTTTTTTAAATTCCGCATAATCAGTTAGAGCCCTGCCGATATTGCCAGCACCGACGATGGCCACATTCCAGGTACGATATAAACCAAGGATATTCTCTATCTGTTTTTTCAAAGCTTTGGTATTATAGCCAAACCCACGCTTGCCAAATGTTCCAAAAAAGGAGAGATCTTTGCGCACCTGCGCGGAGGTAATCCCATCCATTTCGGCCAGAGTATCCGAAGAAACCGTATCAACTCTTTTATCGATCAATTGGTCCAATGATCTGAAATATTTGGACATTCTCCTAATCGTGGAATCCGATATTTTCTTCATTATTCCTCCAACAATTCGTTATGAATTTCTCAAAATATAATACGGTGAAAATGATAAATCCACCATTTTCTAATGATTGACAAAAATTTCACACACTGCTGACAATCTGAATTTAATCAATATTTAAAGGGAAAGATACAGATCTGTATAAAACAAAGTGGAAACTATGTTACAGGAGTATTTTACTGCGGATAAATAGTACAAGGGGAGCATAACTCAATTATGTTCCCTTTGCACCATAGTAACTTTGTTGAACAAATTGTCTTTACTCCGGCTCGCTGTAGATAACCCGGGCCACATCACTTACCATATCGCCACTATCCAGACGGATGAGATGAACTCCCATGGTATTACGTCCGGTGGCGCGGATGTTTCCAATGTGAATCCTTAGCAGGACACCCTTACTGGAGATCAACATCAGATCATCATCATCCACTACCTCCATGATGGATATAAGTCTGCCGGTTTTCTCGGATATCTTAAAGGTTTTTATTCCTTTTCCGGAACGGTGCGTGATGCGATACTCTTTGATATGGGTCCGCTTCCCAAAACCTTTCTCGCTCACAGTCAAAAGGGTACCCTCTCTCTTGACCACAACCATCCCGATGACATGGTCGTTTTTATTCAACCTTATTCCCCGGACACCTGCAGCCACCCGTCCCATCCCACGAACTTCTGACTCGTTGAATCGAATAGCCATACCCAGGGTAGTGGCTAAGATTATGTCACTGGAACCATCGGTTAAACGCACCTCAATCAACTCGTCGCCCGGATTGATTTTAATGGCATTAATACCATCCCGACGAGGATTTCCATAGGCCGACAGGGCTGTCTTTTTCACCATTCCCTTGCGGGTAGCCATAATTAAAAAGTTGTCATCCAGAAATTCTTTTACGGTAACGAAAGCCTTAATCTGTTCTTCTTTACCAATTTGAATCATGTTGACAATTGCCCGGCCTTTTCCGGCCTTGCCCACCTGGGGAAGTTCGTGCACTTTCAACCAGTAACAGCGACCCAGGTTTGTGAAGAACAAAATATAATTGTGGGTAGAAGCGATGAAGAGATGTTCAATAAAATCCTCACCTTTGGCAATGGCCCCGGTGCTTCCCCGGGTATTGCGATGCTGGCGGCGATACCCGCTGACCGGGAATCGCTTGATAAATCCATCCCGGGAAATAGTAATTACCATATCCTCTTCAGCAATCATATCCTCTACCGAAAACTCCTCAAAATTTATCACGATCTCAGTGCGACGATCATCCCCGTATGTGTCTCGCAGTTCCAACAATTCGTCCTTAATCATTTGAAGCTGCAGGTTCACATTGGCCAGAATCGCTTTCAGCCGCTCAATAGTCTGAATGACTTCCCTATATTCATCATCAATTTTTTTTCGTTCCAGACCAGTTAATCGTTGTAAGCGCATATCCAGAATGGCCTTCGCCTGGAGCTCAGAAAGTTTAAACTGCTTCATCAGGTTATTACGTGCAATGTCGGCATCCTTGGATTTTTTAATAACACTTATGATTTCATCAATATTGTCCAGGGCTATTTTTAAGCCTTCCAGAATGTGGGCACGTTTCTCAGCTTCACCCAGTTCATAGCGGGTACGACGAAGGATAACTTCATGGCGGTGATTGATAAAGTATTGAATCATCTGGCGCAAGGTTAATACCCTCGGAACGCTATCCACAAGTGCCAGATTAATGATCCCGAAAGTAACCTGTAACTGGGTATGCTTGTACATCTGGTTCAGTACAATCTCCGGTTGGGCTTCCCGTTTCAATTCTATTACCACCCGGATACCGTCGCGATCAGATTCATCCCGAATGTCTGAAATCCCATCGATTTTTCGATCACGTACCAGATCGGCAGTCTTCTCAATCAGACTCGCCTTGTTTACCTGGTAGGGCAGCTCGCTGAGCACAATGCTGCTGCGATTATTTCGTCCATGCTCAACATTGGCTTTGCCTCTGACAATTATCTTGCCCCGCCCGGTTGAATATGCCTCCTTGATACCTGCCGAGCCGAAAATAATGCCTCCGGTTGGGAAATCCGGTCCCTTAACATGGGACATGAGTTCTTCTACTGAGATGTCCGGATTATCAATCGTTGCAATAATGGCATCTACGGTTTCCCGCAAATTGTGAGGCGGCAGGTTGGTTGCCATACCCACCGCGATTCCGGAACCTCCGTTACAGATCAAGTTGGGAAAGACCGAGGGCATCACCACCGGTTCGTTCAGGGTATCGTCAAAATTTGCCCGCCAATCTACGGTATCTTTATTGAGATCGCGTAATATTTCGCTGCTGATTCTGGCCATACGAACTTCTGTATAACGCATGGCAGCCGGGGAATCCCCGTCAATAGAACCAAAATTCCCCTGGCCATCTACCAGAGGATATCTCAGGGAAAAATCCTGAACCATACGCACGATGCTATCATATACCGCAGTGTCTCCGTGAGGGTGATATTTCCCAAGAACCTCTCCCACCACCCGGGCACTTTTTTTATAGGGACGATTGTACTGTAATGACAGTTCATGCATGCCATACAATACCCGCCGGTGAACCGGTTTCAGGCCATCACGGACATCCGGGAGAGCACGTGATACAATAACCGACATTGAATAATCCAGATAGGAATCCTTCATCTCCTTTTCAATGTTGGCCGGTAGAATTCGCTGTCTTTGGAGCTCCATTCTCAATCCTGTTCTTTTATCTTATAAT
>CBDUVK010000238.1:0-4878 GCA_965370645.1 uncultured bacterium | reverse complement strand
AAGTTTTCGAAATACATCTTACCTTTAAATGCTATTATTACTTTATTTTAACATGATCATTAGCACAGTTAACCGGACACCACTGTTTACATAAAAGAGGGGGTGAGTTCACCTACCTGATATTTTAAGTCGATCCAAATAGTCTATCTGAATCTATATTCATTCTGCTAGGAAAAGAAACTATTCATATCATATATATTCACTAAATGAAAATATGGGATTGTTTCACGAAGTCTTATGAGGAGGTGTAATGACAGTATCAAAGATTCCTCCCAGGAATCAGTAATTGTATGGAATTTTTTAATCATTTTTATTATTATATTCCTCTTACTGTCTGGAGGTAAAAATGGCTGTAATCTTTACGGAGGAATACCCGGAAGCGAAAGCTTCATTCAGTCTTGAGATTTCTCGAGTACTTTTTTCTGAGAAGAGCTCATTTCAAAAAATAGAAATTTTGGAATCACCCTTTTTTGGAAAAATACTGGTGATTGATAATTGTATTATGCTTACTGAGAAGGATGAATTTATCTATCACGAGATGATTGCCCATGTGCCTCTCCATGTTCACTCTCACCCCTCCAAGGTTCTTGTTATTGGTGGTGGTGATGGGGGAACCATTCGGGAGGTTTTAAAACATCATAATGTGGATCAGGTTGTTCTTGTCGACATAGATAAAATGGTATCTGAAGTCTGTCTGAAATATCTACCCAAAATATCCTCAAAACTTTTATCTGATAAGGTCACCTGCCTTTTTCAGGATGGTGTGGAATATGTGAAAGAATCGGATGAAAAATTTGATCTTATCATTATCGATTCCACTGATCCCGTTGGTGTCGGAGAGGGGCTGTTTACCCGAGAGTTTTATACAGATTGTCACCGCCTATTAGCGGATGATGGACTGCTTATAAATCAGGCGGAAAGTCCCTTTTACACCCGTAAGTGGCTTTTACAAGTTTCACAAAAATTAGGTCAGGTATTTTCTCAAATGTTCTTCTACCAGGCCAATATTCCGACCTATCCCTCAGGTTATTGGCTTTTTGGTTTTGCCAGTAAAAAATATCATCCCAGCAAGGATTTTCTTCAGAATAAATACGATGAACAAAAATTAGCATTGAAATACTATAATCAGGAAATTCATTACGCATCATTTATGTTACCCAATTTTGTAAAGGATATAATCCATGCTAAATGATTTGATTAAGAGGGGTAAAAATTATGAGGGATGTACTGCAACATTTGAAGAAGCCAAAATAGTCCTGTATGGCGCTGGATTTGATGGCACCTCCAGTTTTCGTCCCGGATCCAGATTTGCGCCGTTAGCAATTCGCAGTGAAACTTATTTTGCTCAGGAAGATTATAGCCCATATTTTGATCGCGATTTAACCCAACATGCTGTTCACGATCTGGGTGATGTGGATGTTGTTTTTGGAAATACCATCAAAACCATGGAGCGTATTGAGACAGTTAGTGAAAACCTGGTCTCTTATAATAAAAAACCGGTATGTCTGGGTGGTGAGCATCTGGTTAGCTTGCCAGCGATAAAACCACTTATAAAGAAATATCCCAATCTTCATATCATTCAGATGGATGCTCATCTTGATTTGATGGATGAATTATTCGGCAATAAATATTCCCACGGATCAGTGATGAGGCGAATACACGATATCCTGGGCGATTCCGGTCAAATATACCAGGTGGGAATACGAAGTGGAAGTAAAGCGGAATATGAATTTGCCCGACAAAATACCCGGTTATTTGAGTTTAATACTTTGGAATTTTTAAAAAATATTCATGAACTTAATAATAAACCTATTTACCTTACTTTAGATCTGGATCTGTTTGATCCTTCGCTCATCAGTGGAACAGGTACCCCCGAGGCTGGGGGAATTTTCTTTCAGGAATATATTGATGTTCTCAAAAAGTTAGATAAGTTGAATATTGTTGGTGCAGATGTTGTTGAACTTTCACCGCAAATTGATCCAACCCATGTCTCTTCCATCGTTGCTTCTAAAATTCTCCGTGAATTATTATTGATTATATAGTAAACATACATATCATAATGGAATACAATATTTTTTGTCAAGAATTAGTTGAAATTTTGATTTCTGTTTTTCGCAGATAAACATAATGATTACAACGTTCTCGCCGATAATACTTTTTAAAAAATAGTGTAAACCTTGTATGGCTGAGGCTTTCGATAAGCTGGAAGAAAATTACCGGGAAGGCATTAACTTACTCAAAGGAATGGGTTATTATCAACCTCTGGTATCTGAGATAGAGTGTCTGGTCAAATATCTTGATGATCAATTGTTTATTCACCTGCTCAGTTTCAATCTCTTTTCTGATATCCAGGGTGTATTTTCAACATTTGTCAGGACAGATTTAAGCAAAATATACGCGGAAATGTTGAAATATCCGGATATTCCTGAAAAACAAATTTATAAACAGAAATTTACCAATCTTGAAATCTTGCATAAGTGTGTCACAAATATTACTTACCAGGTAAAATCACTTGTCCGTTTGCCACAAATGAGAAACCTAACGTTTAAATCCCGCTATTTGAAGGCGATGTCCAGAAAATTGAGTGGTGAAATTCAGATGGAATATAAAGAATTTGCGGATAATTATAAAAAATACTTTCGGAAAAGGTTTTCTGGCAGGAAATCGCAAAATGAGTTAGTTTCACTGAATTGTCTGAGAGAACTGGTCGATGACTATAATACCCATTTTGGCAAATCACTTAAGGATTTTCAGGATCTCTCGCAGGCCCTGAATTACATGAGAGAATTTTTTATTCTAACCCTGGAAAATCGAATCCGCAACAATATCTTACCCATATTCAATGATCAGGACAAATTTCCAAGAATCATTGATTATTTTATCAATGATCTTAAAAGAACTTTTATTCAGATTCTCTTCCAACAGTATAAAAACGAAAAATCATTTGTGTGGATAAAAAAAGCTTCTTTAGAATTTATTCAGAGTGAACGATTTGGAATTCTCTTAAAAAGAGTAATCATCCAAACATTATCTATAATGCTGAAAAATCCCCGCATGGCTTATTCAACACTTACTTCTGATTAAACACTTGCACCATAGGACTGTCTGAGACCGGAAAAATCTCTTTAATTTTATTTTTGCCATCTGTGAAGAGTAGATAACTGTATTTTCCATAATGACTCATCAGTTTTGCTATACGACCTGTTTTCTGGTTTTCACCTATTGAAATGATGCAAACATTTTCCTCGCTGCTGGGTCTCCTGGATACCAGGATAGAAACATCATCACTCCCGGGTATGGGCATTCCCTGGAACATAATCTGATTGTTTTTAAATTGGAATGGCATGCCGGTCTCCCATTGAATTTTATTAATGATCGAATTCTGACTGGGAGTACCCAAAAGATAAAGTGACTTACTTTGTAGATCCGCTTCGGACAGGTTGATTGACTCTGTTATTTTGATACCCTCTTCACCCTCACTCATAGTCTCGGCAAATTTTTGATAATTTTGGAGTACAGCAGGAGGGCAATTATCCGGTAATACAACCAGTGCTTCCTCTTTGGAAAATATTTCCGATAGGGTGGGCGGAATTTCATCTTTCTCCAACTTTCTTAAGAGATCATAATAGGGATCCACAGTCATCTGTAGTACTCTACCTTCAATGGGCAACTGAAATGTTTGCTCTTTTTCTTCTAACCAAATCCGATGAACTACCGTGGTGGAGTCGCTAAAGAAAACCTCGATTGGGATATATAATCGATATGTTTCCTCCTGGATCTGTGTTAGAGTAACTTCTATCTGATCTTGCTTCAATTGTACAGATTTCAGTTGAATCTGTGGAGCCCCTTTTCGCTGTATCCATTGCTGAAAAAACCAGCTAAGATCCTGATTAGATACCTGTTCCGCGGTCTTCTGAATATCATCCCAGGAAGCATCCTTAAATTTGAAATTGCTATAAAATGTTTGAAAACTTTTAAAGAACAGGGAATCACCAATTATTTGGCGTAGTTGGTGAAACGTCAAAGCACTCTTTCCATAACCGATAGCGCGGGATGCGCTCTCAGTACGCTCCGAAAAATCACGTAAGGGAAAATCCTTTTGATCTTTCACATAAACCGTGAAATCCCTGTTTATATCTCTGCGGTACAGCGCGGCTTCCGACTTATTTTTCATCTCTTTATAGTAATGATCTGCAAAATAGGTAGTTAATCCCTCGCACCAGTTTCCGGATTCATAATCGATATAAACCGAGTTGCCCCACCAATTATGAGTTATTTCATGACCCAGGGATGTGTAGATAATGAAGGGTAATCTGATAACCTGACTCCCCAGTAGAGTGTAAGAGGGCATCCCATATCCGGTTGGGAAAAAGTTTTCCACCACTGCGAATTTGCTGAACGGGTAGGGACCTATCATTGCTTCATACATGGCCAGGTATCGTTGACAGGCTTTGAGGTAAGACTCTGCCAAATCCTGGGATTCCGGAAAAAAATAAGTGTATACGGAAATGTCTTTATATTTTTTTTCCTGTACGATATATTTTGAGCCGACCAGATGTACACTATTCGCAGGGTAATCAATTTTCCAGTTTGTCTGGCGGGTATTATCAACTACCTCATTTAAGAGCAGTTTTCCCTGAGTGAGAATCTGTAACGTATCCGGCGTGCTAATGAGAATATTAAAATGAGAGAGATTATTGGGCAGCGTGGGATACCAGAAATATCCCGGACTTATAAAAATACCCTTTTTACCTATATATCCTTTCACTTTGTAGGCAATATATTCCCGTGAAAAAGCGGCTTTATCTACTTCATCACTGGCTACCAGGGAGTAATATAATGAAATTTGACCCTCTTCTTGCGAATTGGGAAGTGAGA
>CBDUVK010000237.1:0-4881 GCA_965370645.1 uncultured bacterium | reverse complement strand
AATCGAATCTTCTTTTGATACGAAAACACTTTGATCGTTGTCAAAAGCTTTGCCCCAGGTTTTTACCTTTATCCGAACGGTGTCCGAACCGGGTTTTCTGATGTCCACAAAGGAAGAACAGTGATTGGCCCTCACCATAAAAGTTGTATCCTTTACCTTCTCATCCCATACCTTGTTAATGGCAAAGTTCATGGCGCTTAACGAGGTTTCATGAATTAGTGTTTCCATGAAGGTATTGACAAAATTATCTGATGTAGCAAGGACCCTTTCACTCATCTTTACCTGAAATGTTGAAAATGCTAAAATAAATGCAAAAACTACTAATAAAGCACCTTTACCTATCATGGTTTAACCTCCTTGTTATCTTCTTAAATTTCTCGAAATTAATCGAGTCTGGCGCCAGTAAGATGCCCGCAAGAGTCTTCTTAATTCTCTTTTTCGAAACTCTTCATCAGAGATATTATTTATCTTACTATCGATCCAATCCCGGCTGATAAATACTCTGGGATTAAAGGCAGTTAAGGTAACCTCCACCATCCGGGTTGCCGGAATAAATGCGACCTCATCCCCAATCTGATCCAAATATCGAAATAGATTACGGTTACCAATAACTCCGATAGTCATGGTCTTACTATAGTTGGGTGAAATTTTCAGAATTCTT
Organism: uncultured bacterium; assembly: GCA_965370645.1. Lineage (GTDB taxonomy): Bacteria > Calditrichota > Calditrichia > RBG-13-44-9 > RBG-13-44-9 > RQOF01. Next base: position 4,220 of record CBDUVK010000237.1, on the reverse strand, counting down.
CGAATTTGGAAAGTCGTAACCGTGGTATCATAATAATCTACCGAATCATAGGGAATGGTAACAAATTCAATGGTGTCCACAACATTATCAATCGTGGTAACCGCCGCTATATTAACCATGGCATCCGGATCGCTATTCAGATGAGCCAGAAATTTTAGGCGGTTTCCGGTTGCTACTTGCAGGATACTACCCTGTAAGGCTTCCGGAACCCCAAATCCCATTTTCCTGAGATCATATTGAATAATTTTTGAAGTGTTGGCCAGATTTTGCTGCATAATGGCGTCAGCATTATAGTTAAAGAATTCAGTGGTAGCCGTGTCAGTAGCAGTTAAAGCTATTAACAGAAGGAATCCGCCGATAAAAAGACCACCGAGAACGTCTATCATTGCTGTCATTTTATTTATCCCCTGTAGTTATTAATTGTAGAACCAATAACTATTTACAAAGCTGATTGTGAGGGTATCTCTCACTTGATCTCCACTCACATTCCTGTACAATACAGGTTCTGCAAAATTGTCGGTCACCGAAATAGTCATCCGTTTATTCCATTCCCTGTTCCCCGAAGGCTTTATAGAATCACCTACGATTTGCACATAATCAACTTTGAACATGACTTTATAAATAATCCCACTCAAACCGGTATCAATTCTGGTCATATTATTGAAATCATCAAAATCATCTACTTGTGAACTGTCATTTCCTTCAAGGCCCAGGTTATTTGGAAGAGTAAAATCCGTTAAAAGCTTCGCACTTGCAGTATCGGTTGAGGATTCATCAAAGAAATACATGGTGGCCTGTTCCAGATAAGAGGTCATCAGTGAAAGCGCTTCCAACCGGTACCTGTTCTGGGCTAAAGAGATATCATTGTTATTAAGATTAGAATTCAGATTTAGGATTGCCAGGCTAAGCAACGCCAAAGCTCCTATGGTTAACATCATCTGACCTGTGCCCATAATATCCTCCTTGATTCCCTAATCTTCACTGGTTACGGCAGCCACTTCATTTAAAGTGGTGAGACCTTGTTTTACCCGTTCCCGGGCTGCTGCCCTTAAATTGGCCATGCCCTGCTTGTCCATAAGTTCTTTGAGGGCCTCTTCATTAATATCTTTCCCGGTTTCGAAGATCAGTTTTCGAATTTCCTTGGAAAAAAAGAGCGTCTCGTGAATTGCCGCCCTGCCTTTATAGCCATTATGGCATTTATCACACCCCACGGCTTCGTAGAAAACAGTCTTTTTTGTCTCTTCCTCACTAAATCCCAGACTTTGCGGGAACACCGGATCCAATTTTTGTATGGGGCTTTTGCAGTATTCACATAAGCGGCGTACCAAACGCTGTGCGATAACGATATTGATGGCATAAGCGATCAAAAACGTCTCCACACCCATCTTATACAGACGGGAAACCGCACTCGGGGCATCATTGGTATGTAAGGTTGAGAAGGTTAAGTGTCCGGTGTTTGCCAGTTTAATAGCGGTTTCAGCTGTCACTTTATCACGGATCTCACCTACCATCAACACATCCGGGTCATGTCGCAGGATGGATCTCAGTGCCCTCTCAAAATCGTTCTTAGGACTGATCTTAATCTGGCGGGCACCCCCAATGATATACTCAACCGGATCCTCCACCGTGAGCACATTAATTTCAGAATTCATGATATAACTCAAAGCCGCAATCAGGGTGGTCGATTTACCACTACCGGTGGGACCGGTCACGATGATCATGCCCTGTGGTTTGGAAATTGCCTTAATGAAAAACTCTTTGGCGCTTCCCTGAAAACCCAGTTTGTCCAGGTCGGTGATAACTTTACGGTCATCCAGAATACGAATAACAATACTCTCCAGTTTTTGCTGATATTCTTTTCCGACGATGGGGAGAACCGAAACCCGGTAACGGATCATATATCCATTAACTGAACGTTGTATAAAACCATCCTGAGCTTTTTCTCGCTCAAAGCGGTCTATATTTTTGGAGCGGTCTTTAACCACCGCTGCCAGGGACTCGGGTCGTACACCTTCCTGTACGTGCCACAGTCGCAAGGCACCGTCGACCCGCATGTGAATTTCGGAAGTTTTATGGCCTTTAGGAATAATATGAATATCACTGGCTCCGCGACGCACCGCCTCTACCAGCATACCTTCTACCAGATTTACCAACAGGCTCTTGTTGATCTCGGCTTCAATTGCCTCTTCATCCAGTGAATCTTCGTCAACATCCTCACCTTCGATCTCCAGAGCCATACCGTCCATCTCCTTGAGATAGACATTCTCTTCCGGATGAATCTTTTCCAGCAGTGCTTCCAGTTCTGCTAATTTTACATAGCATACTTCAAATCTTTTAGCACCAATTGCCCGGGCAATGTTAGCAATTTGTTTGCTGGTGGGATCGGAAGCCAGAATAATGAGCACATACGGTCGGTACTCATCATATTTGTAGACTAAAATTTTCTCTTCTCTCATCAATGCACGCATCGGTTCCGGCAGAGGATCCAGCATCTTGCGCATGAAATTGATGCGATTGTCATCTATATTTTCCTTTTCCAGCGACACTTCCCGGAATCCATAAAGCTGGGTTACATGCTGAAAAACCGAGTCGTGATTTACATTAAAATCCTTGACCAGGATCTGCGCTAAGGTTCGTCCATCCTTCTGTCCAGATTCTCTTGACCTTATCGCCTTCTCGAGGGTAGCCACATTCACAACTCCCTTTTTCAGGAGCATCACCCCGAGTCGATCACTGATGTCAACCTTATTATTCATTTCCATATGTCAATCACGATTGTTTTGAATTAATAATCAATTTAAACACTAACCTATTGGTGATTTAGGAGATACCAATGCCGTCTCAGAGGAAACCAGAGTCAATGCAGTCATAACTATCATGATAACCATGGCAACAACAATTTGTACCAGGTCCACAGCATTCTTTAGTTTATATACTGTTTCCTTCTCATAATAATTGGCAATTTGAACTGCGGTCATCTTGACAGTACCGGTTTCGGCACCGGAATTAAAACGGGAGAGAGCGGTAGTTGTAAAGACACCGGACTCTTTAAATGAATCAACCAATCCTCTGCCTTCCCGCAGCATAAGAGGAATGGACACATTTTTTATACGATCTTCAAAATATTTATTACCACATGCTTCCGCAGCCAACCGTATAGCATCCACATTCTCTCCCGAGCCACTATAGAGAGAATAGAATACCCGGCAAAAAATTTCGATAGTTGTTTTATGGACGATTGGCCCAATTACGGGAAATTTAAGTATATAGCGGTCTTTGAAAAGTTTTCCCTGCGGTGTTCTTATGAAATATAGTAGACCACCGGTCGCTACAGCCATGACTATCGAAAAAATTGGCATATTTGCAATGAGAAAATCACTCAATTGCAAGGTGGCTGTGGTCATGGGAGGCAGTTCACTTCCAAGTTTCAGGAAAAGCTTGGCAGTTTCGGGGAAGATATAGGCAACATAAAAAATACAGGCCCCGAACAATATGAGCAAAGTAAACATCGGCATAATTAAGGCCTGCCGCATATTCTTCCTGAATTCGGCATTCCTTTCCAGAAACTTGGCGGTACTTTCATAGATATCCGCCATATTACCACTCTTCGAAGCTAAACCCAGCATTCTCGCTGTAAATTTACCCAGCGCTCTTTCTTGTTTCAGAAATGCTTCTTCACTATCCTTGCCCTGCCGGAGATCATTATTAATCTGACGAACAGCATCTCGCAGGGCGGGATTGCTCAAGTCATTTCCCAGGAGTTGTAACACTTCGTTGAAAGGAAGTTTTTCCCTGAGCAGGTCTGCGCTCAGTCGCACGAAGGTCACTAGATCTGCTGCCGGGGGTTTTAAAGTCAGGAATCCGATTTTGGGTTGAACCTTGAGGACTTTATACCCTAGTTTGGAAAGCGCCTGCTGGACTTCCTGCTTGGTAAAAGCTTTTTGTTCTCCAGATACCGGTTTATCGCCATTCTTTTGAATCTTATATATATATGTTTTTCTCTTTTGGATTTTATTGATTTTTACCTTATGGTGGGCAGCCATCTTTTTAATTTTTTTCTTAGCTTCTCCACCTGTATCAGCAGCGATCACACCCTGAACGGTGCGACCGGTATTTGAAACTCCGACGAATCTATAATCAGGCATGCTTTCCTCACCTTAATCAATAAAGATAAAAAAGGCGGGCACCAGGCCCGCCTTTTCATTTAACCACTCTTAGTT
>CBDUVK010000236.1:0-4886 GCA_965370645.1 uncultured bacterium | reverse complement strand
TGGTCATCTATTTTTGCGGCGATGACAGCCGATCGGATGAATCCCTGGCAGCAGCGGATCAATATCGTTTGCTGGATTATCTGGAAGCGGGAGGAAAACTGTTTATTTCCGGTTCGGAGATTGGTTATGATTTTGATGACACTACACCCGATGAGCTGAATCGTTACGAATATCTGCTGAAAGCCCGTTATTTAGGGGACCTGGCCGGATCCAATCATGTCATGGGAAGTGCCGGTACGGTTTTCGAAGGTGTTGATTTTATTTATGGAACACAGACAGGTCCAAATCTATATTTCGAGGATTATCCGGATTACATACAACCTCAATTCGGAAGTGAAGTAGCCCTTTTTTATGATAATCTCAGAATTGCCGGTATTATGTTCACCGGAACCTATGGAAACAGCAGTCAGACCGCCCAGGTTGTTTACTTAGGATTCACATTTGAAACCATTGTCAGTTCTTACCAGCGATCCGTTTTGATGGGACGGGTTTTGACTTATTTCGGTTTACCGGTTAATATCGATAAGTCACCTCTTCTGGTGGCAGATCATTTTATGCTTCACCAGAACTACCCCAATCCATTTAACCCGAATACCACCATAAATTATGTAATACCGCAATATATAAATAATAATACAGTGACCCTTGAGATATATAATACTTTAGGTCAGAGAGTAAAAACCCTGTTGAATGGGAAAAAGAGCTGGGGTTCATATGAAATTTCCTGGGATGGCCGCGATGACCGCTCTGTGCCAGTTGCCAGCGGAATCTATATCTATCGCCTTAAAGCAGGGGATATGGTACAATCCCGCAAGATGATGTTGTTGAAATGATATTTATTGGGAAATTATTTTCACCAGACCTATGAAAACATCCGGCATGTCATTGCGAACAAGCACTTAACCTTTGTGGAGTCTGCGAATTTTTCTATAAAAATTGAGTGCTTGTGAAGCAATCCCATTTGATAAATAAGATAGTGAGATTGCTTCGTCGCTAAAGCTCCTCGCAATGACTTCTAAAGTAAGAAAATATATATTTAAATTGGAATTATTCAAACAAATATCTGATTATTAGGATAAAGATAAAAATCTCATTTAGTCATTTCATTTGATACTATTTCAACAACATCATCTTGCGGGTGATATTGCGGTTTTCCTGGCTGAGAGAGTAAAAGTAAATTCCAGATGCAAGTGATGATGCATCAAAAAGTATCCTGTGCCGACCATTGTCAAGATATCCATCCCACGCTGTAGCTACCCGTTGACCCAATACGTTAAATACCTGTAATCTTACCTTCCCACTTTTCGGGATAGTGAACGCAATAGTGGTAGTGGGATTGAAGGGATTGGGATAATTATTCTCTAATGTAAATTTATCAGGCTGATTTTTAGCTTGTTTAAGCAATGGCGATATAAAACCGTTGGGATCAGTTATAAAACGCAGGGTATCTTCATTTGTTAAAGGTTTGTTCGCGAGAACCATAATGGTATCACCTATACCCGGCAATACCAGGGTGCCGGCAGGAAGATTGGGTACAATCCTGGCATGAGTATCGCCCAATCCACCGCCGTAAGGATCGGGTGTCAGTATTCTGATCGTTTCAAACGGGTCCCATTTTTGATTTAGATATCCGGAAGGTTCGGATATCCAAAGATCTACCGCTTGATTTTCGGTTAAATTCCAAGCCCGGAAGGGGACCTCCACTTCAAATAATCCTCTGTTGGACATCGCCGTATCCAGGGGATTTGCATACTGTCCGTTGGCCATAGTATCGGTACTTCCCCAGATAAGAGCGATATCGATAGGCGCGATATTCTCGAAATTATCATTCGCTTCAGAAATATCGAAGGTCATATTGCTGCCGGTATTATTGATAAAATAAGATCCCAAGGTATCAATGTTGAGCTCGAAAACCGGCTCCATTTGTACTGCCACTCCTTCAAAGGTTGGTGTTAAATAGAATAAGCTGGCGCCTCCAAAGAAGATGAAATTGGAAACCACCGTCTGGGAACTGTTCAGATTAACGATGTTCATGGATGATGTAGTTGTGGCAAGTGTATCCGGAACAACGAAACTGACTTCATAAGTGTCGCCGGTAAGTGCACTGCTGTCAAGCACATGAACGGTCAATTGACTGGAACTCCGTCCGCTGACAGGTGAGATGGTGCCCGGATTCATATGGCCCACCGGTCTTTCCAGGGTCATACGCCGGCCCACAATTTCATAATCATCGTTGAGCTGTCCCCAAGCGGACCATACCGCTAATATTTCCAGATCGTTACTGCCACCAATCACGCCAGGTTCCCACTGGAAATTCTGGGTAGTTAAATTCACACGTTCCTCAAAAGTAAGAGCCTTCCCGTCCTGACGATAGATTTTTACAAAAACACCCTCTCGATGTCCATCTTGCTTCCAGCTGGACCAGATAACCGCGAAATTTTCCTGTCCAACCCTGGCCAGTTGGGGCAACCATTGATAGAAGGCAGTACTGCTGTTAACTCTTACTTCCGGACCGGTCTTATTCGCTTGCGCATTAAATCGTTGGAGATAGATACCCCCATCGTGTCCATCCTGTTGCCAACTGCACCAGGTGACCACGAAATTTCCATCATCCATTGCTAAAACATCCCCGAACCACTGGTAATCATTGGTATAGCTGTTTACCTGGAATTCTCCGCCCAGTTTGGTCCCGTTGGCATAGAATCGCTGGCCGAAAATACCATATCCGGAAGGTGTGGCGATATCCTGATTCCAGGATTCCCATATCACCACAAATCCTCCATTCTGCATGATAGCGATGTCAGGACGAGCCTGACTGTAAGCGGTGGTGGTATTTATCTGAATTTCCGAGCCAACCTTAGTTCCATTGGCATCAAAACGCTGCCCATACACCCCACGGTCACTGCTGTCTTGAAACCAGGAGTCCCATACCACAATGAAACTTCCGTCCGCGTTTATAGCTACTTTAGGTCGGGTCTGTGAGTGATTTTGGGTGGTATTAATCAGAAAGTTGCTACCAAAAGTCTGATTATTACGATAGATTTGGCCATAAACATCGTATTGGTTTATGGAATCCAGTTGGGCAGCCCAGACCACTACAAAATTGCTATTGGGTGCCATGGCCACAGCGGGTTTTTCCTGATTCCCCATGGTAGTGCTGTTGATCAGAGTTTCAGTCCCTATCTTCTGGTCGGAGGCATCAAATAACTGAAAATAGATGTCCCGTTCCGCATCGCTTCCTTCCTGTAAGATTGAGTTCCAGACCACCACGTAATTCCCATTTGCATCTTGAGCAATCACCGGTTCCCGCTGGGTGGAATCCTGATAGGTATTGACAACAAATTCTGTCTGGGAAAATAACATTGGAGCAGAAGTAAGAATAATGAGTAATAAAATTATCATGGTTTTCATGACCCACCTCATTTCAATTGAAAATCTAATAAGGGGTAACCGATCAGTAAATTATAATGCCACCATTCTGCACTATACAGGGCAAGTCCGCCAACCTGGGTCATCATATTCTTTAGGAGTTCGCGGTTAGCAATTACATTCGCGGGCAGATTCATATAGCCATGAGCGGCGGCAGGAGTAAAATCGTCAAAATAGGTGGGCATTTCCAATTCATCACCGGTGGCTCGATCCACCAGGGTAACATCAGCAGCTTCTCCGCGGTTATGGCGCGAACCAGTCCAGGGGTTTGCCACCCAAGGAGGACCATATAATTCCCACATCAGAAATTGAACAGATCTTGGACGATATCCGTCCCAGATCTTTAAACCCAATCCCTGGGGATAACTAATCCCGTCATGGAAGGTAATATTGCGCAGGCTGTCCTGAATCATTACCAATCTCTCGAGAAGGTTTCGGGAAACATAACATTCATCGGTGGTGTATACTTTTTGATTGAGAAAGTTATCTTCGGTATTATACTTCAGATCGAGGACGATGTCGTGGATAAATTCCTTGACATTAACCAGTTCATCCTGCGCACTCTGGCTATAGACAGCAAATGCCAGGATGCAGATTAGCAAAGTAAGATACTTCATCTTAAGCCTCATTAATTATTTACCCTAAAATCAAATTAGACATCGAGAGAACCTAATATAATTAAAATCTAATATTTGATTATAAACTATTTTGCGGCTATTGAGAACTCACCCCCTAATAAATCCCTCAAATATAAATATTTTTCTAAATGCCCCCTCTCTTGCAAGCAATACTGTCCGGTTAAAAATGAATTTTCATAAATTTATCGATTTCACTGAATAGGCTGTATCCCGTGACCCTCCCCAAGCCCTATGAATAGGGCTTTTCCCCTCCCTTATGCATAAGGGAGGGGATTAAGTGGTGGGTCAATTCTACCAGCTGAAAATGAAGTTTTCGAAATACATCTTACCTTTAAATGCTATTATTACTTTATTTTAACATGGTCATTAGCACAGTTAACCGGGCAACCCTGCTCTACAAGAGAGGGGGAATAATGTTGAGTTCTCCTTCTGTATTATTCATCCCAAGATTATACAAGAACCTACTTAATCAATATAATTTTCTGCGATATACTCTGTCTTTCTGATGTCAGTCTTACCATATACAATCCACTTGGTAGTTCTTGCCCCTTGTCATTAATCGCATGCCATTGATATGTGTAATCGCCTGGCGTTTGCCATCTTTTAACCAATTCAGATACCTTTTGGCCCTGTAAGTTGTAGACGGAAAGCTCGATGGCCGCAGGGATTTCCAATCGGTACGTAAAAGTCGTGCTGGCATTAAATGGATTAGGATAGTTGGGTTGCAAAATAAAATCACTAGGTAGATTTTCCGGCTGCTGACTCCGGGAAATAGGCGTCACTCCCTTGGATCGACAGGCAATGGCAGCCAGAGTTGCC
>CBDUVK010000235.1:0-4907 GCA_965370645.1 uncultured bacterium | reverse complement strand
CATGGAAAATCTGGACAAGTTAGCGCATGATCCCGCCGGAGTCAAAGTTTCCGGAATAGTATACGGAGGCCGGGATGCAGATACCTCAGTTCCTGTAGAAGAAGCATTTAATTGGTCTCATGGCATTGTAACCAAGGGGGCTGCCCTGGAATCCGAGACCACTGCCGCTACGCTTGGTAAAGCCGGTGTAAGACAGTTCAATCCCATGTCAAATTTAGATTTTCTTTCCACATCAATCGGTAAATATGTCAAAAGTAATTTAGATTTTGGAAAAAACCTCAAAGATGCCCCCACTATCTTCTCTGTGAACTATTTTTTATTGGATAAGGCAGGAAATTTCCTCAATGAAAAAAACGATAAAAAAGTATGGTATCATTGGATGGAATTACGAGTCAATGGTGATGTAAAAGCGATTGAAACCCCAACCGGCAGAATTCCGCTCTTTCAGGATTTAGCTCCTTTATTTAAGAGTATAGTAAATAAGGATTATTCTCAAAGTGAGTACACTGCTCAGTTTACCATCAGAATTCCCGAGAACCTCAGCAAAATTGAGCGAATCGCTGAAATTTATAAAGGATTGATGGATACACCCGAGGCAGTTTTTGAAGAACTGGAAGCGCAGAAGAACCGCTTGTTGAAGGTCCAGAAAGAACTCGGTGATTATATTGCACCCCAGCAATTGAATTAAAGTTTGATTTTTATAACAGCATCAATAATACTTTGAAGTTCATCAGTATGGGGAAAACTGCGGATTGTCATCACATATCGAGGGAAATCTCAATCCCACGGCTTTAGTTGGTCTTTAAAAAAGCTTGATTTTAGTAGGAGTCACTTTTAACTTTTAAAGCTTGAATAAAAAACAATATCAATGGCGAAAATACTGGCTATCGCAAACCAGAAAGGTGGCGTTGGAAAAACAACTACCGCTGTAAACCTCGCTTCCTGTCTGGCAATTGCTGAAAAAAAAACCTTATTGATCGATATCGATCCTCAGGCAAATGCGACCTCCGGATTAGGTATCGATTCGCGTTCTCTATTGAGGAGTATTTATGATGTGATTATCAATAAAGAGTCTGTTTCCTCTGCGCTTCTAACGACCAAAGTTCCCAATTTAGAATTACTGCCGTCTCACATCAATCTTGTAGGAGCTGAGGTAGAATTGGTGCAGGTTATTGCCAGGGAACAGCTTCTTCGGGAAGCGGTGAAAACGATAAAGGATGCTTTTGACTATATCATAATTGATTGTCCGCCATCTTTAGGCATTCTTACTTTAAATGCACTCACTGCTGCTAACGGTGTTCTGATACCCATTCAATGCGAATATTATGCTCTGGAAGGATTAAGTCAGTTGTTGAATACTGTAAAACTTGTACAGAAACATCTCAATGAGCAACTGGCCGTATATGGAGTGCTTCTTACCATGTATGATAACCGTTTAAATTTGTGTAATCAGGTCGCCGGAGAGGTCAGAAATTTCTTTAAAGATCAGGTATATGATACAGTAATTGCGCGAAACGTGCGCTTGAGTGAAGCCCCGAGTTTTGGTCTTCCTATCCTGATGTACGATGCAACATCTTCTGGGGCAACTAACTATATGAAGCTTGCAGAGGAGTTATTAGCAAATGAAATCTAAGACAAGACTTGGGAAAGGCCTGGAAGCGCTCATATCCACCCCGGTAGACCAGATAACTCCCAAAATGAAAAAGGCCTTGCATGAAGTTGATGTTGCGTTGCTAGATCCAAATCCTTTCCAGCCCAGGATGGAAATGAATCATGACGCATTTGAAGAGCTAAAAAAATCAGTTCGCGAAAAAGGAATCATTCAACCTGTTGTTGCACGTCCCGGTCTCAATGGTCGCTATCAACTTATCGCCGGTGAAAGAAGATTAAAAGCTGCCATTGCAGTAGGGTTAAAGTTTATTCCGACTTATATTATTGAGGTTTCGAGTGACGAAGATATGTTGGAGATGGCGCTCATTGAAAATGTTCAGCGAGAACATCTCAATCCTATCGATCTGGCCAATGGTTACCAACGACTCATAGATGAAATAAAGCTTACTCAGGAAGAGGTTGCTGAAAAAATTGGTAAAGACCGGGCAACGGTGGCAAATATTATCCGTCTGTTAAAACTTCCTGAAAAAATTCAGACAAGTTTGAAAAAGGGGGAAATTAGGGAGGGCCATGCCCGGGCTATGCTGGGGCTCACGGACTCCAAATGTCAAATCGAATTGTGGCAGAAAGTGATTAAAAATGGCTACTCGGTAAGAAGAGTCGAGGAGGAAGTAAATAAATGGCGGGACAGATCGCCTCATCATCATTTACAAAAGTTAGCCCGCAAGAAATCTCCGTTTGTCATGCGCACGGAAAATAACCTGCGGGAGAAATTCGGGACTCAGGTAAAACTGCGAACCAAGAAGGAAGGCGGAACTATTGAAATTATTTTCTATTCTCGCGAAGATTTAGACCGATTATTGGAACTGTTCGATGAAATAAAGGTTTGACAGCTCTAGTTATTGTGAAATAAAAGGAAAAAAATTGGCACATAAGAAACATAAAAAGAAATTTTTGAACATCCTGTTAATTCCGGATGATGAGTCGAGACCTAAAAATTTTAAGATCCGTTTTTCTCTGTTGGCCGCGGGTTTACTCCTCATCATATTTATATTTGTCGGTCTGGTCGTCGGTGCATTTACCTATGGACAGCTGCTCCAAAAAGCATATGAGAATATCAGCCTGAGAGAGCAAAATGAGCAGTTAGTTCAACAGTTACAGAAAGTCAATGATTTAACATCAGAACTGGACGGCTTGAAGAATTACGGCCGGAAAGTGCGAAGTAGTTTGATAGGTTATGTCAACCTGCAAAGCAATTTGGAAGAAGTCTCTGAAGTATCTGAGGAAAAGTCCGGTTCCAATCAAGCCCTTTTTTCAATTTTTACCTCCATTCCGCTTAAAGCGCCGTTGATAGGATTTCTTAGCCAGGAGTATAACCAGAATCTTCATAACGGCGTGGATATTGTTGCTCCGGAGGGTTCACCGATCGTATCTGCAGGTAGTGGTATTGTCCTGTTTTCGGGATGGACCACAGATGGAGGGAATACCATTGTGATTGGACACAAGGGAGGCTATTACAGTTATTATAAACATAATTTACGCAACCTGGTTTATGAAAATCAATCAGTCGATCAAGGTGAGGTTATCGGTTATTTGGGTAATTCAGGCCAGAAATCTTTCGGGCCCCATCTTCACTTTGAAATATGGAAAGATGGTGCACCTATGGATCCGAGATTGTTAGTTTTAGATCTTAATAAATAGTTTTATTTCTGAGGAGAAAATTGGCATGGCATTAAAAATGAAAGAAACCGATCATGATATTAGACAAACCAATGAGCTGAATTTTATTGGTAGTGGTACATATGTCGATGGATCGATAGAGGCAAAAGGAAGTTTGCGTATAGATGGGAAGGTAAAAGGGGCTGTGAAGGCAGCGGATACCCTCACCATCGGCGCCAAAGGAGAAGTAGCTGGCGAAATCCATGCCCGGATGGCCGTGATCGGAGGTAGGGTAGAGGGAGATATTCGTGTACAGGAAAAATTAGTATTGGAAACAAATTCCGTGGTAGTCGGTAATTTAAAGGCCAAAAAACTTGTGATTGATGATGGGGCAATATTTCAGGGTAAGTCTGACATGGGTGCCTCAAAAACCATAAAGACCTCTCCTGAGCCCATTCAATTTCAGTCCGGGGGAGATAATGCGGATGCCCAAAAATCCGCCGACCAGAAACCATAAGAAATCCCCGGATCACAAAGCTAAAGATATATCAAGTTTAGCAGAAGGTTACCGCAAACTTGCACCGTACATGAATATCGGTTTGGTGTGGGCTGTTGCGGTAATTTTGTTCACATATATCGGACTTGAACTGGATGAGAAGTGGAATTCTCGCCCCTGGTTTACCCTTATTGGGGCAATTTTTGGTATAACCGCCGGATTTTATCATTTTATTAAGACAGTTCTGTCTCAAGAAAAAAAAGATCATCAAAGCAACAAATAATTTTTACCATATCGGAGATTAATTTTCTCTACTGAATTGAATAAACTTTAATCATGATAGGGTCATGAAGTTAGTTAACTTTTTTAAAAAAGGTTTTCTTTTATTTCTGTTTTTTGCGATATTTTTAACCATTTCAGCACTGTTTGGTTTTTCAAATGAAGTGGTTAAAGCGGGATGGCTCGGCCTGGGACTGTCATCTTTAAATTTTATTGCGGGAGCGGCTATTCTCTCCTGGGGTGCGACCAAATCGGACAAAAATTTTTATGGCGCTTTTTTAGGTGGCATGCTGAGTCGCTTTGCCACTCTTTTTGTTATGCTGTGGGTTTTGATTAAGGTTTTTCAGGTTCAGCAGATTGCACTTTTACTTTCTTTACTCATAACTTATTTCAGTTTTTTAGCCATCGAAATTTGGATTATTTATCGATCTTCACAGGCGAGAGGCAGTTAGTTAATGGCATATACATCCACTTTGGTTGAAACGGCAGAAAAAAACGGTAATGAGGATCTGGGTGATTTTATCATTCACCATATCCAGGATTCTCATGAGTGGAATGTTTTTGGATATCATATTCACCTGCCTACCTTTAAACCGATTTATGTTTTCGGCATCGAGTTAGATCTTTCCATAACCCAGCATGTGCTGATGATGTGGATCGTCTCTATTTTGCTGATCCTTACATTCGGCTTGCTTTTTCGGAAAAAGAAACTTGTTCCCACAGGTTTTGCGGCCATTCTGGAAACGATGGTTCTGTTTGTACGGGATGAAATCGCCATTCCTAATATCGGTTTCAAGGATGGTAAAAGATTGACGCCACTCCTGGCTACCATGTTTTTCTTTATTCTTTCCTGCAATTTAAT
>CBDUVK010000234.1:0-4922 GCA_965370645.1 uncultured bacterium | reverse complement strand
GGATCGGGCTTTCAGTTCGGTCAGTTCAATAAGGAATGAGAGTCCCACTACCTCACCACCTAATTTTTCTACAAGCCGCGCTGCAGCTGCAGCTGTCCCGCCGGTTGCCAAAAGATCATCTACAATAAGTATTTTATCCCCATCCTCAATGGCATCGGTATGTAACTCAATGCTGTCTTTTCCATACTCCAGGTTATACTCCTCACTTTCCACTTCAGCCGGTAATTTTCCAGGCTTGCGAATGGGAATAAATCCCAGATTGAGCTTGTAAGCCAGGGCGGCAGCAAAAATAAATCCCCTGGCCTCAATACCGACGATTTTATTGATTTCCTTTTCCCTGAATGGGACATACAACTGATCCACAGCCTGGGCAAAAAGCTCGCCATTTTTTAGCAAGGTTGTAATATCCTTAAATTGTATCCCTTTCACAGGAAAATCAGGTATGTTACGAATAAAACTCTCAAGCTTTTTCATAAAATCCTCATCTCATGTCTGCTGCTATTAAAAATTAATTAATCTCAATACCCTGTGTCGATAAAGAAGGTATCATATTTCCCCATATAATCGTCCCATCGCAGCTCAACTTTATCAACAGCACCAAAGCGGGGACCCTGCTTGAGTATTTCAACGAATTGTTCCAATTTATTCCGGGAACCCTCAGCATAGACTTCAACTTTACCGTCAACAAGATTTCTGACATAGCCTTGAAGCTGTAGGGTCAAAGCTTCCTGGTAAGCGAAATAGCGAAATCCCACTCCCTGAACTGTACCTGAAATGCGAGCAGAAAATGCTGCTTTATCCATATTATCTTAATTACTTTATTTTTCGTCTAGACTCTTTATTGCCAAATCTACTGCTTCCTCTGGTGTGCTGACTACGATAGCATCGGGCAGTTCCATCCAGGGATGTATTGAAAATAGTGGTTTACCCAACTGCACTGCAAAAGCCATTTCAGAAAGTGTGCCATAATGGCCATCAATAGATATGAGTGCCTGAGCAGTTCTCACAATTATGATATTTCTGGCAATACCCATACCGCTAGCAACGGGTATTTTTACATACTCGTTCGCTTCTTGTACATTATCTGATGGCAAGATACCTACGGTCAGTCCGTTTGCTTCAACGGCGCCTTTACAGGCTGCCTCCATGATACCACCCTTTCCCCCGCAGATTAAAACCGCTCCCGATTGGGCAATGAGCCGGCCAACCTCATAGGCAGTTTCATATTCTTCGGGAGTACATTGACTCCCACCGATAACGCCAATAATTTTTCTGGTGTTTGAAATTTTTATATTCCTGAAATTAAATAAGGACTCTGACTATTTTACGGCGATAAACGGTATATAGTTCGAGCAAACGGAATTGTCTCCCGAATATGGGGAATTCCGCAAATCCATCCAACCGTTCTTTCCAGACCCAATCCGAAACCGGCATGAGGAACCGAACCATAGCGGCGCAGATCCAGGTACCATTCATAGGGCTCAGTTGGAAGATCATGTTCTTTTATTCTGGCAAGCAGAGTATCATAATCATCCTCACGCTGACTTCCCCCAATAATTTCACCATATCCTTCCGGTGCCAGCACATCCATTGCAAGGGCGAGCCGGTCATCCTGTGGATCACGCTTCATGTAAAACGTCTTGACAGCAGCGGGGTATCGGTGCACGATGACCGGGCGATCAAATTGTGCCGATATCACTGTTTCATCAGAGCCACCAAAGTCATTTCCCCATTCGAAATCAGTTCCATTTTTCTTCAAAATGTCTACCGCCTCACTGTAAGATATCCGGGGAAATGGTGCCACCACCGATTGTAATTTGGTAACATCACGCTCCAAAATTTTCAGTTCAGTTTTACGGCGTTCCAATACCCGCTGGACAATGTAGCTGACAAAATCTTCCGCCAATTTCATGTCATCATCCAGGTCAAAATAGGCCACTTCGGGTTCCACCATCCAGAATTCAGTGAGATGCCGGCGTGTCTTGGATTTTTCGGCCCGAAAAGTCGGCCCGAAACAATACACTTTGCCAAGTGCCAATGCGGCAGCTTCCGCATATAATTGACCACTCTGGGTGAGATAGGCATTCATTCCGAAATAATCTGTTGTGAACAGTGTAGATGTACCTTCCGCCGCTGCGGGTGTAAAGATTGGGGTATCTATCATAATGAATTTGCGTTCGTTGAAGAAATCCCGGATGGCCGAGATAATCTCGTGACGGATACGCAATACTGCATACTGTTTACGGGAACGTAACCAGAGGTGACGGTGATCCATTAAAAATTCGACGCCATGTTCCTTGGGTGAAATAGGGTATTCCTTTGCAGGGATGTGAATAGTCAAAATATCATTCACCTGCAATTCAAATCCCAGCGGAGACCGTTTATCTTCACTCACTTGTCCCTTTACAAGCAACGATGTCTCCGCCCCCAGCTGCTCATACAATGAAAAGACTTCATCCGCTACCTGACCTTTAACCACCACACATTGAATAACTTCGCTGCCGTCACGGACTAAAAGAAAATGAATCTTACCACTGGATCTCTTATTATACAACCAGCCGGCAATGATAACTTCTTCGCCAACATGCAGGTGAATATCCTCAATGTAGATACGTTCTTTAAAATCATTAAAATCCATACAATTTCTCTCCCAGTTTCATCGGGTAAAATCACCCTCCGGGGCATAAAGAATACTTTTGTTAAATACTGGTAAATCTGTTTTATTAGCAAATTCATAAGAAAAATTGGCAATATGACGGGTGATGCGGGTAAGTTTCTCAAAGTTTATCTTATCCGCGGTATCACGCGGACTGGTATAATCGGTATGGAATCCGGTAAAATACCAGACCACCGGTATCTGCCGGGCGTGGAAGCTCCTATGATCGCTGCCACTGGTAAAATACACATTAGGATCAAATTTTAAATCTAATTGCGTATTCCGATTGACAAGCATAGCCAGATTTCTCAGTTCCGGAGATTGGGCAGAATAGAACAACATGACTTGATTCTCGGCATTTTCATCAACCATGGATTGGCGGAGCGCAGCGAATTTGAATGATGCATCCCGACCGATCATATCCATATTAAACGCCATTTTTATGTTTTCCAAGGGCACAGGTGTATGATCGACGAAATAACGGGTACCCAGGGTACCTTTTTCCTCCGCGTCCCAGAAAGCAAATATAAGGTGGCGATTTGTTACTTCAGCGGGTGTCAGTCCGGCAAATGCAGCGGCAACATGTAAATTTGCCATGGCTCCGGAAGCATTATCATCCGCGCCCGGGAAAATTTCACCATCTTTCATGCCTTCGTGATCGTAATGGGCTCCCACCAGAATATATTCATCCAGTTTGCCATTTCCCGGTTGGACCGCAAGAATATTATTGCAAGTTCGAATTTCGGGCTCACGATATGTTAACCTGATATATCCTGTGGATAAGTCCCACTCCGGCGCAGTCCAATGGAGATTTTTAACTGTTTCCCCGCTAACCAAAGCTCTTATTCTTTCATTCTCGGCTGCGAAATGATTAATTATCCAGGAACCTGTCCATCTCTCGGCAAATTCATCCGAGAGGTAGATCACAGGTACCGATACATCCTCCCTGAGAACAAAATTTTTAACTGATTTAGCTCTGGATTTCCTTTTTAACATCCGGGTATACGATTCACGGTTATCCGGTGTGGGTATCAGGATAAGGGCTCGCCCTCCCCTTTCGGCAACAGAACGGGCTTTCCAATCTTCCATAATAAAATGGGTCTGATGGATACCATTGAAAAAAAGTAAAGAATCATTTTGTAAAGGCTCTCCATAAAAAGCCAATACGAGTTTATTGTGAATATCCAGCCCGTTAAAATCATTATAATTATATTCCGGAGCATCGATAGCATATCCGGCAAAGACAATTTCCGAGCTGTCATTCAACTGTTGGACAGAATTGAAAAAATAATGGTAATCTTTACCTTTTTGGAGTGCCAGGATAGAATCGTCCACTATAATTGAAATGCTACCGGAAATCTCAGCAGGATTAATTCCGACAATCTCAAATTTTTGAAAATATTGAGTTAGCCCGGTCATTCCGGGTTCTGGGCTCAATGGTTGCAGTCCTAATGAATTCAGCCGTTCACTGATAAATTCAGCCGCTAATCTATTTCCTTTGGAACCGGCGTCCCGACCCTGGTATTTTTCATCTGTGAAAGTTACCAGATCTTTTTCGATCAGTTTCTGCTTAATACTCTCTGAATTGGGATGCTCCTGGGCGCAACCGAAACTATAAATAAAAATGAGCAGAACAAATATAAATTTAGGTGAATAATAATGTCGCAAGATAAACCCCATGATTATGAATTTCGAATACAAATAATACGGAAAGGGATACGAAAAATCAACCCGTAAATATTGTTGCACTCCATAATATTTTATATAATTCTTTACTGAAATTTCTTCCTTTAGTAAATTAATCACATGTATATATACGAAAACCAATGAAAGGGGTAGATATGAAAGATCGTATTTTCAACTTTAGTCCCGGACCAGCGACTCTTCCTGTTTCTGTGTTGGAGACAGCCCGGGAAGAAATGCTTAATTTCCGGGGAGAAGGCTTATCAGTGATGGAGATGAGTCATCGCTCAAAATCTTTTGAGGGCATTTTAAATGAAGCGGCTGCTTCTGTGAAAAAGGTTGTTGGATTTTCAGACGATTACACCGTTATGTTCCTTCAAGGGGGTGCGACCGGACAGTTTGCGGCGGTTCCGCTAAATCTTGCAATAAAAGGAAAACCGGGACTTTACGTGAACACCGGCTCCTGGTCAAAGAAAGCCATTAGCGAGGCCAAAAAATTAGGGATTGATTACAAAGTGGCTGGTAGTTCAGAAGAAGATAATTTCAACTATATCCCGGAAACAATCGATTTGGATTCTAATGG
>CBDUVK010000233.1:0-4942 GCA_965370645.1 uncultured bacterium | reverse complement strand
CCGGCCGGAAGGGGCGACTGGATTTGGGGTAAAGTTGTTATGGCACTGGTTGAACAGGATGAGTCAATAGAATTTTCGGGATTCTAGGCTAATACTATTTTAAATTGTTGTGCAAAATTAAATAACATAGTATGCCAGCAGGGAATATAAGGTTTTGTCATTCTAAGCGTTAGTGAAGAATCTGATTTTGGGATGGAAAAATTGATCCTTCGCTCCCAGTCCGGCTACGCCGTGCCAGACGGGCGTCCTGACGTGTGCTCAGGATGACCTGGATGGATAATTCCATATTTTTTATAGGTTTATTTACATATTAAATTTCTATTTTGTACAACAGGTTATCCCTAACATTCAGGTATTTCTACCGCAACATAATTAATTCAAATTTTTCCGCTCCACCACCCATTGACAAATCCTAAAAAATTTGTAATCCAATGTGAACAAAACTTCACGGAACGTGAACTATAGTTCACATTTTTTAATGCTTATTTCGTTGAAAAAAATAGTTTACTAAGGCATATACAGAAAATACAGCAACTTACGGCAGATATTATTTCTACTGGCACAATATTTGTCGTTATTTACTTGGGAAATTGTTTTTTTTCCCGATAGCATAAGGATTTTAAGTCTCCAGGAGGTGATGCCTATGCTTGCCGCAGTATAGCACTTCAAGAAATAATTGCTGTTCTTCTATTGACTTTTTTGCCTAAGGTAGTATATTATTTATGCAGAGTTATATCAGGGGGCATTTAATGAAAAACCTTTTTGTCTTGTGTCTTGTATCTTGTATCTTGTTTTTCATAGGCTGTGAAAGGAGCACCGCTCCCATCTCTTCCTCTCCAGTCTCATTAACCCTGGAATATGTCGGTGTTACTGAAGCCGAACTGCGTTTACAGGTTGATTCATCTCAGCCAAATGATTCTTATGAACTGTTACGAGATGGACAACTAACCATGTCCGGTACCTTATGTATTGCGGAAACCTCCTTGGTCGATTCTACATTATTGCCGGCACACACCTATACCTACCAGGCGATATTAATTCGCAGTACCACACGCTCTACGCAGAGCGCTAAACTGACCCTAACCACCCTGGACACCACCGGCCACGATTTCCAGTGGGAGATCTTCACCTTTGAGAGTCCTTTTGGCAGTGCTGCACTGTATGATGTGGCGATAATAAATGAAAACAATATCTGGGCAGTGGGAATGATTTATGCGGATAGTGCTCAACCCTGGGTGCCATATAATGCTGTGCATTGGAATGGAAGTGAGTGGGAGTTTATACAGATACCATATATTTACAATGGAAGTCCAATCGTTTCACCTATAAGATGGGTCTACGCTTTCAACGAAAATGATATTTGGTTTGGTAATTCCGTACACTGGGATGGTAAAAATTTTCATAATGCCGATGTAGCTATTTCAATTTTCTATGGAATAGGTATAAACAAAATGTGGGGCATTTCTAATGGTGAATTTTATGTGGTTGGTAATCATGGAACCATAGCATATTCACAGGACTACGGCAGCAGTTGGCAGCAGTTGGAAAGTGGGACAGATTTACCCATACAGGATATCCGGGGAGTTGTCGACTGGAAAACCGGAAAAGTAAATATTCTGGCGGTTGCCTGTAACCTGTTTTCTAACGACGGGAATGCCGTTTTGCAGATTAGCGAGAATTCGGTCAGCCAAATTTCAACTACCAACCTGCCTGCTAACATTAGCAGCCTGTGGAGTTGGAAAGGCAGGGAGTGGTACATTTGCGGCAGTGGTCTGTACAGAACACGCACCTTTGACATGCCTTGGAAGCAGGTATCAGGTTTACCATCAGTTTTCCAACAGAAGGTACGTGGTAATGGCCCCAATGATATATTCATTGTGGGCCACTTTGGACTGGTTTTACACTGGAACGGTTCTACCTGGCGACGATACTCAGGAATGACAGGAAGGTATAACGGATTAGCAATACAGGATGATCTGGTGGTGGCTACCGGTACAGAAATGAGTGGTATTTTGGCCGGTTCAGGAATTATCCTGATTGGTAGAAGGAATTAAGTGTTAAAAAATGGAAGATATTAAAAGAAGTAAGTCTAAATATTTTGTTCCACCAAATTCTACATTCATTTCAAAAGAGATGTGATAGTTTTTCTAAAATAATGATTGTTTGGTAAAATAAATTAAACTGAAAATTGGAGGATTTAAGATGAAAAGGCATTTTTTACTTTTTTCCCCGTTTTTATTGATGTTGTTTATTTATACCAACACCATTACCCAGACATATACGGTAGAAATTACAATAACTGATTTGTGGTTTGATTCTCTGGAGTCCTTTTTTGTCTATTTAAGAGCAGATATTTACCAGGATGGTGAAATAATGCCTCCAGACAGTAATTACTATTATGAATGGTATACGGATTTCTCCCATGATCACCAAGGCTGGTATCTCCATGCAGCAGGTATGGGGAAATATGAGATTCATACTGACCAAATTTTAGAAGATTCTATATGGGTTTATGCTATAGTCAGTGATTCAGTGAATCATACATTTGAAAATGTTCAATCGGATACCATGGGTCCGATTGAGATGGCGGGACTACAACCTGTTCTGGTTGACTTTGCTCCTTATTCAGATAGCGGTATCCTGATTAGCGGTTATGTTAAGCCGGGACACTGGCGATATACCGCTAATCAATGGAAGGATGGATACAATAATTTATTAAGCTTGTATGAAGATGAAAGGATTAAAGCGAGCCCCAATTTTTCATCACCACTGGAACAAAAATTCTGGCATTGGTATGATAATACTACAGACATTATATATTATAAGGTATTTAATATTGATCTCAGTTCCACTGAGATCAAGGCAAATTACAAAACCGTCAAAGGGAGCGTAGTGATAAAAACAGTTTTGATGGCGGGAGTAGAATCAGAATTTGATTCCATTCAGTTTAAAGATCCCTGGGTGGTGGATACCACTGATTTGAGATTTTACACCACAACTTACGGTTACAAAAGTCTGGGCATGCAAACACCCTTTTTATCAGAACCTTCTCCGTTGCAGCTGTCTTTTACTTCCCAGTATCAGGGTGTGTTTTTGGATCAAGGTAATCCACCATATTGGGACCGACCCCACTACTCTGTGTACGCAGAGCAAGAGAAAATTGTCCCTTTCCATGGACAGGATATTACCTGGTACTTCAAAGGCTGGCAAGGGAATCCGGACTGTGTCCAATTTCAGAATCCTGATCAAGACTCAACCGCAGTGGTATTTAAGCAACCAGATGCCATAGCAAAGGCGCTATATAAAGGCCACCTGGTCTCGAACAGTGACCTGGCCACCGCCTACAATAACGGTCGCCAGATTGCTATTGAAAATGGTTTTCCTGATGATAAATGGCACATGGTTTACGAGGACCATGGTCACATCTATTATACTTATTCCAGCGATGCCGGAGATACCTGGGCAAGGGAGAAAAAGTTGAGCGGTGCAGTTGAGAGTACTAATAGCCAACCTTCAATTTTTATTTTCCAACCGGATGTGGGGCCGGAAAAAATTACAGGGGAGGAAACCGCTCTTACCTTTTTAGGAGTGGTATGGGATCGCACACCCGCATCCATTGAAAGCGGAATTCATCAGGCAGTGTTCCGATATTTGGATGACGATGACTGGTCAGATGAAAAGACCTGTGCGTTGCATATTTATAACTGTCAACCAGTTGTTTCAGGTAAGGAATTTAGTGGTAACCGTTCCTTTTACGTAATTTGCCGTGATCAACCTTATGGAGCCGATCCAGGACTAGCCATGTTCGAATTAGCTGGTCCTAATTATAATTATTTTGTGAGAATCAAAGATGGAGATGATCTTACCATAAAAGGAACTTCAAACAGCATATTCCCATCAATTGTAGTGGACAGAAATCAGGGTGGAGTTGATATACTTCATTTCTGTTGGGAGTATGAAGATATAATCTACTACTCAAATTATACCAACGGTCAATTTCTGGACAGACAGCAAATCTCTGGTCCCAGCTGGGAAGGTTACAGTCATCATCCTTCCATCACCATGGATGCCCTGGATAATATTAACGTTGTCTGGGATCAACAAGGTCGAACCTACCCCGGCACCTCTTTCAACCATCGCTATTTTGAGGATGGCTATGGATGGGGACCCATTCAGCGTATATCATCCAGCTGGAAGTTTTATACTCATCCCTCTGTGGGATCGTTTGAGAACTCATCCGTCGGTGAATTGACTGCAAATTGTATTTATGGTGGAATGTGGGATGAGGAAACCTTCATCAAATTTTTAAACTATAATGGAGATGGTTGGCAATTCCAGGAAGAGACTTATCCAGGTACTTCTCCGGGACTTTCACACTTTGGTTCCGAGCTGATGTCTGTCTGGACCGATCATAGCATGGGCCTTCCCTACCTGATTGAGGACTACCTCCTGCAATCCTCCGAGAGATCAGCTGAAGGTGGTGAGGAGCAATTGCCGGACAAACACTATCGTACACTCTTGCTGGATTTGGCAGATCTACCATCTCTGGATCTTGAAGGACGGGTTTCTCTTTCCCTGGGTGAGATGGAAATTGTTTCAAGCCTGGGAAATCAGGCCTGGCGTTTTCCTCATATTACTGATACCACTTTACTATTTACTCAGACACCATCGATTACGGTTGGAAAAGAGATTGAGGAACTCCGTTTCATGTACAGACTGTGGTTACGGAACTTTAAGAAGCCAGCTAAATTTTCCCAACAACCATTGATGCAGATCCACTTACTGGAGGAGAATAAAAGCACACCGCTTGCCGTTATAGGTGAGCTTCTGTTGAACAACATTACTTCCGATTCCCTTGATATTGAAAAGCAGCTATCGATTGATCTCAAACCCTACCAGGGCAAGAGAGTTAATTTGCGTCTGCAGATTATTCCAAATTACC
>CBDUVK010000232.1:0-4953 GCA_965370645.1 uncultured bacterium | reverse complement strand
GACAACAACATCTCCTTCCAGTCGACGAGTTGGGATCAAATCATCCAAGATTTGACCGATCCCCATTTTTAATTGATCATTGTTCACCGATCATTGAATTTGGCGAGTCCTATTGTCCAGCCTACCACCGCTGCCAGGAATCCCCATAGAATATAGCCCAATCCGGTATCCTGAAGAAAAGCCGGTTCAAAGTGTAATAAACCACCGCTCTTCTCCAGAAAATAGAAAAGGATGGTTGCCGTGAAACCGAAAATGATTGCCAGATTTACTTGTAGTTTTTTTGTCCCGGGGAGAAAAGATGTTATGACGGGGAGGAAAACTGTGGTCGTTAGAATTCCCGAGGAAAGATAGAAGATATCCCAGAGTGACTCAGTAAACAGGGAATATATAAATGCTAAGAAGATTGCCAGGACTGATGTCCAGCGTGCCAGACGGTTCAGTTTTTCCTTTGAGAGATGACGCTGAATCGCGGGCTCCAATAGATCGTAGGATATTGACAGCGCTACCACATTGCTGCAGGTGTCGATAGTTGACATGGCAGCCGCCACCAAACCCACTGCCAGGAATGCATTTAACCAGACAGGTGAATAATCCTGCATCAGGGTACTGAAAATAAGAGCGCCATCCTGCAATCGATCTGGAATTGTTGTGCCGACTGGCGGGTAGAGATACAGTGCAGTCAGTCCGATGATGGCCGGTAAAATACCTACAAATAACAGTGAATTTAATCCGGCAAGTAAAACGCCTTTACGTGCTTCGCGATGGGTATCAGCGGCCTGCAAGCGTAGCCAAACATCAGTTTCTACCAGCCAGCCCGGAAGATATACAATAAATGTCATGATGATCAATGCGAATCCGGGTGAAAGAAAAAGCGGCATTGACGCATCCTTTTTTGGAGGTTGGGGTATTTCACCTAAAATTGACTCCTGCGAAGATCCGTTGAAAATGGCACTTACACCAATGAATGCAATGATTGATATAAACATCCCAACCAGGAAAAACTGGATCTTGTCCGTGGCAATAACTGCCTTGAATCCGCCAGAATAAGAATAGAGTGCGACGATAACAGTAATCAGTAAAAGGGTGAGTGGTAAAGAAATTTTTAAGAAGGGCGAAATAATGATTCCGGCAGCAAAGATTTCAGCGCCGGCCCAAATGGTAAAAACAAAAATGAGGGCTGGTGCTAACAGCATTCGACTCTGTTTTCCAAATTTTTTCCCAATCAGTTCCGGTTGAGAAAATATTTTCATCTTTCTGAACAGAGGTGTCAGCAAATAGAATCCAACTATGGTAATGAGCCAGGGGATGAGTAGTAACCAGGCACCTCCGATTCCATACCAGTAGAAAAGTTGAACGCCATATACGCAGGACCAGCTGATTGACATCATGCTGGCAGAAATAGACAACCCGGTGCTGATGCCCGATAATTTTCGACGGGCGGTCCAGTATTCCTGGTTATCGAAAAAGATGCCTTTTCTTTTTTCACGCCGGTATATGTAAAATCCGGTTCCCACAACAATGGTGCTATAACCGAGAAATGCAATCCAATATAATTCTGTCATATGTTCAAACCTCAATTATTCAAATATAGGATATCAAATCGTGATGTTAAACACCAGCTCATTCGCATATGAATTTTAAAATATAGAAAAGGAATTTGAAATTACTTGGTAATTTTTTTAAAAATCTTTATTTTAGAGTGTCTTCGGATAATAAAAGAGGGAAGCATAAATTCAATAATCCAACCAGGGGATTTTCGGAATAAGTAAATCCATGTGAGAAGAAGGGTTATATATTTATCGCCCGGTTATCCGCGAAACATTTTTATCCAAATGATTGTTTTATTCGGTAAAGTTTTCTTATTATATTTCGACTTTAAGAATGAAAGAGCTTATATTATCCGAAGTAAATCCCATAACTATTCAACGAACGGTCCAATAGCATGATGAAATCTGGAGAAGTCCTAGCTCGCCATATTTTGATATTCATGTTAACCTTATTGTTCTTTAATAATGTCAATGCCCAGGGAAAGAGGTTTTTGGCAGTTCTTCCTTTTTCAAACACCGGAAGCGAGGAATATGCATGGATATCCAGGGGGATTGAAGAAATTTTATATGAAAAGTTAAATAACCTGGACGTCGTCAAGGTTTATGAGCGAGAAACCATTATGGGTGTACTACGTGATGTGGGCATCGCTACTGAATCAGATATCACGGTCCGCAAGGCGTTTTCGGTTGGGAAAGAAACCGGGGTGGATGTACTCATAGTTGGTTCGTATGCCATGTCCGGCAGCACCCTGAAAATTAAATTTCGTGCCATCAGCACCTATACCGGCGGGGATATCTTTTCAAAAACTTTCAACGGTTCCCTGCAGGAACTTTTTCAACTCCTGGAAGATGCTATGCTGGAAACCCTGGGGGCCATGCTGCTTTCGGTGAATAATTCAGACAGGGAGATGTTATCCCGGGTTCCGACAAGCTCTATGGCGGCATTTGAGTATTATTGCAAGGCTTATGTTCAGTTTCAAAAAGGTGCGACCATGGAAACTGTGGCGGGTCTCTTTAACCAGGCATTAACTCTTGATCCTGATTTTTGGGAAGCCCAATACAATCTTGGTGTTATCTATTTTAATTTTGATCAGTATGGCCGGGCATTAAATCAATTTGAAAAGGTGAGCAGTCAGAATCCTAATTTTTATAAGCCCTATTATGGGATGGGCATTATTTATTTCTTACAACGGAATTATCAGAAAGCGATTGAAAATTACAACCGGGTATTAAATCTTTCCCCGGATCATGACCGGGCACTCTATTATTTAGGTCGAATTTATGTCCGGTTGGATTCATTAAGTAAGGGTTTGGATTATCTTAACAAATCTGCAGAATTGAATCCCAAATATCCCCCCACACATTATCATATCGGTATGGCCAATATGAAGCGGGGATGGTATAAATCTGCTGCTAAGGCATTTCGCACAACGGTAAAATTGGATGCGGATAATTACCTGGCCCATAATGCATTGGGAGAATGTTTTTATCGGCTGCAGCGCTTTGATGAAGCGATATTTGAATATAACCGTACTACAGAAATCCGCAGGGATTTTTCCACTGCCTATTTTAATATCGGTAATACCGTTTACAAGCGGGGTGCTCTTCAGGATATCGTCGATTCTTATCTGGAAATACTGGAAACCCGCTATTCTCAGGATACTGGCAATGATGGCGGAAGTACCCTTGCCGATGATTTACGTCGCATGCGTACCCAGAGAAGTGTTGAATCGTCAGAGGTGTATCGTGAAATGACCCGGGCCTACCGTAATGCGATTAAATATGAACCTTCTTTTTTTGAGGCGGCCTTTAATTTAGCGCTTACTTATGAGAATATAGGTCTGGCGGACAGTGCCAAATATTACTATCGTCAAACCATTTCTATCAATCCAAATCTGGTACGGGCCCATATGAAACTGGGACGTTACTATGAACGTGAAGGAAATTATACTGAATCTTTGAATCTGTTCAAAGAAGTTGTAAAGATTGAACCTTCTTATTTTTCGGGAACCCCGCGTCTGGGAGAAGAATATCGCTATATCAATATCATTGATGAGGTTTTAAGTGAATACCAGACCAGACTGGAATTAAATCCTAACGATCCGAAAACCCTCATCGTGTTGGCGCGGATATTCGGCAGTTTGGGTCGCTATGGACAGGCTGAACAATACTACCAGCAGATTGTACAATTAGATCCGACGAACCGGGAGGCTAACCGGGAACTTAAAAATCTACGCAGGCAACAGAAGAAATTATAAACAAACTGATTTCATTATCTCTTCGCTAAATCTACTATTTTTTTGAATATCCCCCCTACTGCATTGAATTGTGAATAGAGTGCCATTTTATCCAGCGCCATCTGCAGTGCAGCGTCGATATATTGTAAGAAACCATCATTTTTTGTCACATAAAGCGTATAGACAAATGCCCCGGCATCATGTAATTTTCGCTGGATAATTGAGTAATCCACCCATTTCCGGTAAACTTCCGGTTTGAAATTATTCCTGATAAATGGCTGCTTTTCATAATAATATTGCAACAGCTCTTCTTTTAATTCTGGGGGTACATTAACATAGGAATCCCATAGGATTGCCACCAGATCATAAACCGGATTTCCACTGCGGGCATCCTGAAAATCAATAATCTGGAAATTGTATCGGGATTTTTTAGGCTTGCAAAAGATATTACTGCTCTGAAAATCCCGATGTACAAAGAGATCTAACTTTATGTCCAAAAACCGGCTAATCTCCTTAGCGAATTTTTCGAATTGTCCGTTTTCGGATGGTGACATTTTATATTGAAAATGTCGGGTTAACAGTTGCTCTTTGACATGAAATTGAAATTCAAAGCTGTATTTCTCCTCATCGAAGAAGCGATTAAAGGCCGGGCAGTGATTTTCAGGTTTAGCACGATGCTGCAAATCGAGGAGAAAATCGATAAGCTGAATATATAAATCCCGGAGAGGGTGTTGCGGATTCGATTTAAGAAAGACATCCAGACACTCACCCTGACCATGTTCAACAAATATCCAGCCTTGATCGCGATGCAGTTCGTAAACCTGTGGACGGGCAATTCCATGCCGTCTTAAATAGTAGCTAATATTCAGGTAGTCGTCCAGCATCTCCACCCGGTCTGTGGGGACGTTCATCAGTACAACATTTTTCCCGGGGAAATAACTTTCCTTTCCCATTTTTAACAGATAGTATCTGCGAACCGAGGCGCCGCATTTCAGGAGCTCGATCTCAAAATTATCAGATCTCAGGAATTTTCGTAGCTGAATCTTTAATTGTGAAAGTTCTTTTTTGATGTTTATCATAAATCAATATAAGATTATCATACAATTATTTAATACCCTTGTATGTTGACAAGGTTTATATATATAAATCGACCTTCAGGAAAAATCGCC
>CBDUVK010000231.1:0-4957 GCA_965370645.1 uncultured bacterium | reverse complement strand
GGATTTGGGTATCAGATGATGGGATGAATAATTATCTACATCCCGTTCACACAACTCACACTTCATCATAAAAGAAGGGTAAATTAAAGATAGGATAATTTACTGGACTTTTAAAATCTGTCCCCGGTAAAATTTGATGATATTGAGCTGGGAATTAACCCTGGGTTTTATACTAAACTGAAGATTCTCCAATACGCCCTGATAAAGATCTGTATTTGCCAGCCTATCCCGAAATGCCCCCCGGCTAATCCCGGGCTGATAATGAGAGATCATCCATTTTCCAATATCATAACCAAGCAGGTGATAAATTTCCGCAGTCTCCTGCATTTGTTGGCGAAAGCGACTTTGAAAAGCTTTTAGGTTCCAGGACTCGGGGTCAATATAACCTGCCGATATATAAATTAAACCGTCCAGATAAACCTGTTGTTGCATCAACACCTCTTTGTCATTCCATCCCTCATTTCCCAGTAATTGGGTTTGGATATTTTGAAAAGCGAATTGGGGAGCCATGAAGGGGATGTAATCGGGATATGTGGCTATGAAAAGAGCGTCAATTCCGGCTGAAGGTACCTGGGTGGAGTCGATTTCTCGTCTTCCCTCATTTGAAAAGAGAGTCTCTGTCATATATTCCCGAAACTGTTTTTGCAATGTTGTATCTACCAGAGTAGAATCGACACTCAAAACGGAATCTCTGAATGTGATATAAAAACCCTGTTTACGGATGGTCTTAAACTGTCTTGAAAAATCCTGGGTATCTTCATAATACCACTGTTCTTCTACCAGCTCTGCCTCATTCTCTAAAAGAACTTCTTTGAATCCCTTAATTATGGAGATCCCATACGCATCGGCCGGAGCAAGTGTGGCAAATGTTTTCAGCCCCATCTCATGAATGGCATATTCTGCCAGAAATCGTCCCTTAATTTCCGCATCCGGGTTGATCTGAAAAACATAGGGACTGAGTTCTGCCAAACCATTCTGAGAACTGAAGGGAGATACAAAAGGAAAATATTCATAACGGGATAGTAATCCCAAGGCCGTGTTCCCATCATCAGACAACGGTCCAACAACTGCCAGTGGTTTTTTATGACCCATATAATCCATGGTTGAATGCAACATGGACAAGAGATTTGTCCCCACTGTCAGAGTATCGATGACCAGAGCTCTTTGCCTGTCGCGTTGTGCCATTTCATAGGCCGCATAAAAAAAGCCTTTCGCAATGGCATCGCTAATTTCCTTTGCGGGGGACTCCCCTGATTTCAGTATCAATATACTATTACTGGTAATCCTGGAACCGCGGCGACCTCTCAGGATTTCACTTACCTGTTCGGCATAAAAATGATAAGGATAATTATCTAAAAAACGCTCAAGATGAAGTTCACCCTGTTCCTGTTTTCCCGAATCCATCAACTTTTTAGCTGTAACCACCTCAATCAGGCCATTAAACACATCATCCGGATATTTCTGATTTAATGTTGACAATTCATCCTGAGAAAGATATAGAGCCATGGTATGAAAAATATAGTCACCTGACTTTCGCATCAATCGGTTATCTTTGCCATTGTAAATTATCCAAAGCCAGTTTTCTACCGCCTTGGAATGTTCTTCTTGTTTGAAATTTATATTACCCTTGAGATAATAAATATCATCGATATAGACACTGCTTTCGTATCGTTCCAGGAAATCATTGATAACCAGATTGGCTGATGAATATTCTCCGAGTTTATAGTAGGATTTGGCCAACATCAACTTTATAGATGTTTGAAGACGAGAGTCAGGATTATTTTTCAAAGCGGTGAAGAAGGTTCGTTGAGCATCTGCGTACTGCTTTTGTTTATAGTAATCCACACCTTTCATAAATAATTGGCTATCATTCAACTGTGCCATACCCGGGTGGACAGCAAGGATGGCCAGTAACAGAGCGGTCTTCCAGACAATATTTCTCAAGAATGTTTCCTCCGTTTTAAAAGAAGAATTTTAAGCTTATAATTTAGGACATGCGGTGAATCATGTCAATGCTCATATTTTGTCACATATATGATCTGTTAGGTATATGTGAGATACCATGACAAGGAATTGCCAGGTAACCATCCAAACCATTTCCCGGAATTTCGGATTTATGCGGAAGGATCCAGGTCAATATACAACTCTTCAGACATGAAAATTCTTAATCCACTCCAGGCTTCGTAACGCATCAGAAAAATTCCTGATCTCCATAATTACCGGTACCCGTACCTCCCTGCTGCCAAAAAATTCAGGGTAATTGATGGCACCATGATTAATGGCCTGGTGGAGGTCATCCTTTCCATCGTTGTTATGCACATGCAATTCAGCCAGGTAATTTTCCATTTTGTCATAATACTTTAATATATCAAGACCATGTAGGAAAGCATGGGCTATATCTACTACGCCACGAACCCGGGGGTGATTGACTTCATTCAGGATATCCAAATGTCCGTTCCATTCCCGGACCATAAGATGATTCCGGTTGGGTGGTGAATTTTCCAATCCTATAATAACGTTCCTTTTTTGGGCATAATCTCCCAGGACCCGGAGGTTTTCTATCAGGTTGGATTTAGCTATATTTTGTATTTCTCTATTAGCAGCTGCATCTTTGTGAATAAGACCGGCGTGAACAACCATGACCTCGGCATGAAGTTCAGAGGCCAGATCCAGATATTTTTGGTAGCATTGGAGGGTGGCCTGACGCAGATAAGAATTTATAGTAGAAAGATTAATATCATAAAAAGTGGCATGAAGTGTTACTTTTAAACCACTTTTAGCAATAATTTCCCGGAAGAAGTCAAGGTCTTCAGGGGAGATATCCTCGGGCGAGAAAAAAGGCCGCTCTCCCCGGATTTCCAGGTATTTTACGGGATAAAGTGGTGCTAACTCCGCTACTTTCGCAAATTCATTACGATTTTCAAAAAAACAGGTGATTCCCCAATTAATCAATTCACTTACCTTTACAATCAAAAGCTAATTATGAATATTTCCGGGTTAAGCTTCAAAATATTTTAAAAATAAAAGTTAATCTACATCTTGAATCACAAAAATAGCACATCAATACCTAAAAACAAATTTAAAATTAAGTTCAAAAAGTGTATTATTATATTTGGGGAAATCCAAGCTGTACCCCAAAATATATAAGTAAAAGATTAATTGATATGAATTAGAAAGGTTTATTTAAAAATGGGGACATTTTAACAAAATGTCCCCAGAGTTTTTCAAAAAAAATCTTTATTCGTTAGTCAGCTGATCCAAAAAGTGAAAACTCAAGATTACCATTGGGACCAGATGTAGAGATTTTCACACTGGCAGGGGTGGGAGCTAAAGTGTCACCTTCAATGAATGTATCAACCAAAGAAAATCCAAAAGTTGTCCAGGAAGGGCTTTGGGTATCCGGAAGATTTACACTAGTATTACCCACCGCTTCGATGTCTCCAGCTTCCACCGTAACATTGATGGTAGTTCCACCAGCTAATGGATTATTATTTTGATCTTCGACGTAATATAGGAATGACTGGCTACCTCCATTTTGAACATTTATAGATACCGGATTAACAGAAATCTGAGGAATACCGGAAAAAAGTACAATGGCATAGGCTTCAATTTCTTCCTGTCTTTCGTCCACTGTAATGCCGGTTATGGTGGCAAATCCCAGGCCCAGGGTAGGATGAAGCGGTCTGGGCGCAGCCGAGATTAGATCTACCGACGCCTGACCCGTAAGGTTGGTCAGTGCTGATCCTTCAATGAGACCACCCGTGGTATTGAAATAAACTGCCGTTCCGGTCCGTACCGGATTTGAGTATTTATCTCCCACAAAAGCTGTGATTTTATCTGTCAATCCATAAATATTGTAGCCCGGGAAATTTAATTTCTGCACTGCCAGGCTGAAATGAGTAGAATCAGGTAATCCTCCATGAATGGCAATGGCGACAGGTTTGGAGATAATCATATTCGCTCCTGATCCGATCTGGGCAATCAGCTGCACAACACCCGCCCTGGTTCCACTGAAAAGACTGGTTTTTACCAATCCCCCTGAAGATGTCGCACCGCTGGTGGGAGAGATAAACACTCCCTGTCCCGGAGACGACCCGATAAAAAAGTCTACCGTAACCGAATTATTCAGATCAACCGGGATCCCTGCAGAATCCTGAACCTGAAAAGTAATTTCAGAAATTTCAGGAGCACCGCTTTCCCGCACCCCAATTGAGCTGGGATTTGCTGAGAATAGTATAACACTTGCTGCCGATCCGCTGGGTTGAGAGACTGCTGTTCTCGACTCCAGGTTGACTGTAATATTACTCAGGGTATTTCCCGGTACTGCCAGTAACGCCAGGGTATCTGCATAATAACCATCTTTAAATACTCTAAGTTGAATATCCAGTGATACTTCGGTTTCAACTTCAATGGTAAAGAAACCCTCATTATTGGTTAAGCCGGAATTCTCCGGAAAATCCAGTACAATTAAGCCCGCATTAGCAATAGGATTGAGAGTTCCCACATCTAAAACCTGCCCGCTGAGAACAGCGATTTTATCTTTATTATCAGTCGGAGAGTCGCAATTCCAGAAGAGTGCCAACAGAACTAATGTGAAGATGAATATCTTTAGCATTTTCATAATCGTAACTCCAAAAATTATTATTTAAAAACTTGATTTCTATAAAATTCCAGTCTCTTCTTCATGGCACGGTTATAGGTTCTTAGAATATCATTTTTTCGCTGGAAACGTGCTTCATAACGATCCGCCAGACTGGGTAATAGATCAGCCCTAATAAGGACTAAAAGTTCTTTTTTAATCACAATTTTTCTTTCATAGCCAAATACATATCGCAATCCAAAAAACCACCAGGGTAAGTCTTTGAGAAATGGGATTCCCTCCCGGTCATTATCGGTTTCATGAGAGTACAATCCACCCAAAATTGTCTCTTCCCCATCCAGCAGCAATACCTCTGTT